>USTC01000285.1 GCA_900557505.1 uncultured Collinsella sp. | reverse complement strand
AGTGTCACTCATAGCAAATGATGCAACTGTTCCACAGCCAAGTGCTCTGACGCCAGCGCCGGCGACCTGGGAGAACACGGGCATGGCGTTGTCCGGCGAGCCGGTGAACAGCGATACGCCCATGGCGAGCAGCATGCCGCAGAGCAGGGCCTTGGTCAGGAAGGCCTGAAGCTTGGCGGCCGAGCTGGCACCGCGGAAGTTGAGGAAGATGACGTAGACCGCAAAGCCGAGCGCGATCAGCGTCGGGAACAGGTAAACGTCGGCGCCTAGGATGGTGTAGAGCTTGACGGCGCGCAGCCACTCAAGACCGGGCAGGCTACCGAACATCTCGGACACGAGGGTCGAGATGGCGATGGCCTCCCACGGGCACAGGATTCCGTTGCCCAGGGCCAGGAGCCAACCGGTGATGTAGCTCAGCGTACGGCCAAAGCTACGATCGACATACTCGACGATGCCGCCCGAGATGGGGATAGCAGCCGTGAGCTCACCGAAAACAGCTCCGACGGGCACGAGGAAGATTGCACCCAAGAGGAATGCGATCATAGCGGGAACGGGACCGCCGCCCACGACCATCCAGTCGCCGACCTGCAGAACCCAACCGGTACCGATGATGGCACCGAAACCGATGGTGAAGAAGTTCCAGAGCGAAAGCGTTTTCTTCATGCCGCCGTCGCCCTCGACTGCAACTTCTGCGTTCTTGTCCGCCATTGTTCCCCTCCTTTCCTTTTTGACGCCCCTTGGCGTCACCCCTTGCGCGGTCCGTTTTGCCGCGCGCTTTTATTTCGTGGCTTTAAGATACGGCCTTGGCACAGCAGCGCCGCTTGTAGCTCGACCGAAGGCAGAACTGTACAACGAACGGCACCGTTTTTGGGACGAACGGCGAGGGGCGCCACTCGTTGCGAGTGCCCGTTTTGATGACGCGATTCGATCGCTCGCGGAGGGTGCCACTTTATGGCGACAGGCTCGCTCCCGTTCGTGCCGTTTACCGAGCTTTTGTCGCACGCACTCATTTGCTGCACGTCTTTTTTGTAGGATGGACGGGTTATACGTGAGACGAGGCGGTACAGATGGCATACGGATACAACGACGGCGAACGACAGCGAAACGTTCGCCTTGCCGGGCGTACCACGCCAACATTCAGGAGTGTTTCTGACAGCGACGAGCCGCAGAACCCGCAGCGTCCGCAGGATCGCCCCTCGTCGTCTATGCCGCAGAATGCCAACGCGCGTCAGGCTGATCGCCCATACTCGGGCACCCGTCAACGCCGGGCCGAAGTGCCTCGGCGGCAGAAAAACAATCGACGAAAGTCTGACAATCACATCAGCCGTTTCTTTTCGAAGCCCCGCGGCGGACGCAGCGCAAAGCAGCCACGGCCGATGGGACGTGCCAGGGCCGTCAGTCCGCGGATTCATCGTCTCTGTCTTGTCCTGTGCTCCATCATGGCATGTCTGGCCTTTGTGTATCTGGGGTCGTGTGCCTCGCATGGCTCTGCCGGCCTGGAGCCCACCGCCGAGGACAAGCTGCTCAAGGCCCCGGTTGCGCCCGGCTACTCGTTTGCGTTTTCGACCCCGCGCTCGCAGTGGCAAGCCGGCACCATGCCCCATATCTATCAGATAGATCCGGCATGGTCGGAGCTGCCCTACGCCGGCGGTACCATCCGTCAAAACGCCTGCGGCCCCACCTGTCTTACCATGGCCTACATTTATAAGACCGGCCACACCGATATGACGCCGGTCGATATGTGCGCTCTTTCCGAGGCGGGCAACTATGCGCCCACCGGTGCCACCGAGTGGTCGTTTATGACGAGCGGTGCATGGCAGCTGGGGCATAACGGGACGCAGCTCTACAACGATCGAGACTCGATGGACCAGGCCTTGCGCTCGGGTGCTCCCGTAATCGCCGCCGTGCGCCCCGGCACGTTTACCAACGTTGGTCATTACATCGTGCTCTACGGGATTGACGACGCCGACCAGATCGGTGTCTACGACCCCAACTCGCAAAGCC
>USTC01000284.1 GCA_900557505.1 uncultured Collinsella sp. | reverse complement strand
ACCGTGGATGTCGCCTGTCACATAGACCGTCATCGGATCACCTCTTTCCTCTTATAGGCCTCGAGATCGCGCTCGACCTGCTCGTCGCCCGTGGCGTTGACCCACCACGGCCATTTAACGCGACGCGCCGGCTCGTCGACCTGCGCAAACCACGACTTGAGCTCCTCCAGGCTCACCGGGGCGTAGCCGTTGGCGTCCACGCCCACGTCATAGCGCAAAAGCCCCTGCCTGAGGTTGAACCTGTTGTACGCGCCGCCGCAGCTGTGGATATGCCCGTGAAGATGCCAGCTGCCGTGCGACATACTCTGCCAGTCGGCCATGGGATAGTGGCTCAGCACGATTTTTTGGCGGTCGATCTTGAGCACGCAAATGGGTGGCTCGACGATAAAGGCATCCGCTACCGCAGGCTGCGTCCAGTCTTTGTCGTGGTTGCCGGGCAGCAGATGGACGCGCTTGCATGCAATGCTTTTGCGCAGCTCGTAGGCCTCTTGGATCGTCATCTTAAAGCTAAAGTCACCCAAAATGTAAAGCTCGTCGTCCATGGCGACTTTGCTATTAACGCTCGCGACCATGTCGTCGTTCATCTGTGCAACAGTCGACCAAGGCCTGTCGGCGAGCCGTAGCATGTTCTCGTGTCCAAAGTGAGTATCGCTGGTAAACCAGATCATAGGGACCTCCTAACGCTGCGGGGCATCCATCCCTTAGGGCTTACCCCTCGTTCTTCCATCCAAACGGGTCAAACACCCAAAAGATCAGATCGAGCACGCCGCCGGTCGCCATGGCGCCGGCAAGGGCCATGCAAACGTGCAGAGAGCTGCCGCTTCGAAGCACGTCGAACGGCCCCAGGACGGCGAACAGCCCGACCGCTGCGCCGGCCACGCACAGCGCGAGACACGGTGCCGCGTCCTTAACGCATTTCTTTGCGAGGTGCTTGGTGTTGTCACTCATCGATATCGAACTCCTTAGAGGGTTGCTGTTCAGGTGTATGCCGCCGCGGCAGAGCAGGGCGGCAGGTTAAGTCTCCCATGCCGCGCGGACATGTATTTAGGCCCGCGTGTCTGCAGGGACCCATGTCCTTGCAGGACACCCCCGAAGGAACGTCTAAACCACTGGTGGGCAACATGTTGGGCAGGGTGTCTTGCCTCGTTTGAGCGCAGTCGCCAATGGCACGCTCGTTCTAATGGCCTTTTGATTAAGGCTTTTGCATCCCGTAGAACGGTGATAAACCTTGCCGTTCTTGGTGACGATTACCTTCGTTCTTGAGGTATCTACACTGCGGGGCTCGACGGGCGCGGCCACCTCTTGACGAGACGGCCCCGTTTTCTGAGGCTTGCCGCTCGAAAAATCAGAATCGCGGAATCGATTGATATAGCCGTCAAAACACCCATCGAACAGCAATCCCGTTGCCAGGCCCGCCATGAATCCGCAAGCGATCGCCGCCTCTCCTCTAATTTGCATATGTCACTCCTTAATCGCTCTTGAAAAAAGCGGCGCGCGCCGTGTGGGACCTTCTTGTCCCTTTCGGTGCGCGCCGAAAACAATCCGTTTTCTTCTGTCCCTAACGGGTCAGCTGGCGGCGCTTATCGGACAGGAAGACACCGGCGGCCACCAGGACCGTGCCGCCGATAACGAAGGTCTCACCCAGTAGGTCGGACGTATCGCCCGTGACAGGCATCGCCGTCTGCCACGTCGCGGCCTCGGTTGTTGCCGCCGCATGTTTGGCCTGGTACGTCACTTGCGTGGCGGGCTGGGTCTGCTCGCCGTTCCCGCGCTCGGCAGCCTCCTGGCGAGCGATCTCGGCGTTGAGCTCGACAATAGCCTGGTCGAGCTCGGCCTTGGCAGTGGTGTAGTTTGCAAGCGCCTCCAAGTATGCCGGCGCCACAGCATCCGCCGCAGCCACGGCGGCATCGAGCTCGGCCTTGGCAGCCGCGGCGCGCTCGGCCGCATCGTGAGCCGCGGCAATCTTGGCGTTGAGCGCCTCGTCCGCATCGTCAGCGCTGCCGTTAACAATGGCTTCGGCAAGATTGATCCCGCGCAGGCGGGCAACCGC
>USTC01000283.1 GCA_900557505.1 uncultured Collinsella sp. | reverse complement strand
CTCTTTGGGCTACCCGTGCGCGCGGGCTGCGTCATCGTGGCGGCAGTATCGATGGCGATGCTCATGACGAGCTCCTACAAGCGCGCCGAGCGATGGATCATCGCCTTCGTAGGCGTGGTAGGACTCTCGTTTTTGGCTGAGCTTACGCTGGTCAAGGTCGACTGGCCGCAGGCCGCCGCAAGCTGGATCACACCCAGTATGCCCACCGGCTCGGCCGCGATTATCGTTAGTGTCCTGGGGGCGGTCGTTATGCCCCACAACCTCTTTCTACACTCCGAGGTCATCCAATCCATGCACTTCGAAGGCCAAGGCGAGCAGGTTATCGAGGAACGTCTGCGCTACGAGCTCTTCGACACGCTCTTTTCGATGGGCGTGGGCTGGGCGATCAACTCGGCCATGGTCATCCTGGCCGCAACGACCTTCTTTGCGCACGGCATTCTCGTAGACGACCTCGCCGTCGCAGCGGACACGCTCTCCCCCATTCTGGGCCCGGCAAGCTCGACCATCTTTGCGGTGGCGCTGCTGTTTGCGGGCATATCGAGTAGTGTGACGGCGGGCATGGTCGACGAGGAATACGACATCCACGACCGGCACTCATCGATTGGAGTGGCGGTCTGTTTCGTCGGCGCAGTGGCGGCGTGCCTGATCGTCCCGAATCCTTTTGAGGGTCTCATCTGGAGTCAGGCGCTGCTGTCGCTTCAGTTGCCGATTACGGTCTTTGTGCTCATACGACTCACCAGTTCGCCCCGCGTTATGGGCAAATACGCCAACTCGCGCCCGCTCAACGCGCTGCTCGTAGGGATCGGCGTCATCGTGACGATTCTCGACATCGTGCTGCTAACGGGAATGTAATTGAGATGGCGTGACTGTCCAGATATAACGTCTCAATCTGTAAAACGTGAGACCGTTTTAAACCGTCAGATAAATCAAAAGGGTCCCGGCCGAGAATTCGACCGGGACCCTTGGACAGAGCTATATGTTGTTGCAAGTCGTGTGTCTACGAGCTACTCCTCGACAAGCTCAAACTCATCGGGGCCGACGCCGCAGACCGGGCACACGTAGTCCTCGGGCAGCTCGGGCGTATCGACCTCAACCTCGTAACCGCAAACGACGCACACGAACTTATACGTCTTCTTCTCCTCAGCCATGATGTTCTCCTCTCGAACGCGACTGGTGATGTACTTCGCTTATTAGTATATGTTCTCAATAAAATAATGCAAGTGTTTTTACAACAATTCTAGCCTTGATAGGACGAGGCCTTCGGAGGCGTCTTGCCCTTCAGGACCTTGTGGTAGTAGTCGTAGGTGAGCGGCGTCTCGTCGCTCAGGCGCTCGGCGTCCTCGACCTCGCCGATAAACAGCAGATGCGTGCCCACATCTACAGTGTCGATCAAACGGCAGCTAAACAGGGCCGCCGCGTGCTCGGGCACATAGGGCATGCCCAGTGCCGTCTCGCGGGTCTCGTATTTGGCAAACTTGTCATAATCGCTGCTGGTGCGGAACCCAAAGTTGCCGATGTAGAGCATATCGGCCGTCTGGTCGATTACAGTCAGCGCGAACGCTTTGGCCGATGCGATGACGCCCGAGGTGACGTTGTCCTTGTTCACGGCAACCGAAATGCGCGGCGGCATGGACGTCACCTGCACCGCCGTATTGATGACGCAGCCGGCGCGCAGCCCGTCTGCCGCAGCGCTCACCACGTACAGACCACTCGGCATGGTAAAGAACGCAGTTTTGTCCATAACGATCACTCCCCTAACCCGGGTTGGTACCTTATGGATGTATGTACCCACAAAAAAGGCGGCGCCCATAACGGACGCCGCCCCATACACATATGTGCCAAGATTGCAGGTCAGCCAAGTCCCTCCACCAAGTTGCGGTGAAATAGTTCCTGCTTGTCGGGTATTTGGCCTCAAACAGGAACTATTCCACCGCAACTTGTACAGAGCGTCTAGCGGTTACGCTCCTTGAGGGCGCGGTCAATCTCGCGCTGGACATAGTTTAGATAGTTGAATAGTTTAGGTTGGTGAATGAAGTTATTCTATCACTTCA
>USTC01000282.1 GCA_900557505.1 uncultured Collinsella sp. | reverse complement strand
ACTCATCACGGCTCATCATGCAACATGTTTTTCGGCCGGTTTTTCATATAATTCACGCCAAGGAGCTTGTCGACACCTGGCAGCAGGCATAAGTCTAGGCCGAGCAGCTGCTCCGCAGCCTCATATCTTCAATAACGGAAAGCGCATCCCAGTTTGGACCTCCATTCCGGGATGCGCTTTCCGCCGAGTCCGCGGCAGTTTGCCCTACCCCGCTAGGTAGGCCTCCAACGCCGGCAAAGTCGCCTCCGCATCGTGGCGGCCGATCTGATAGATGCGCTCGAGCTCATCGGGCTCGCGGCACAGCGACGGCACCTTCACCGATTCGCTCGGACGCACCACAAAGATTTCGCCGGCGGCCTCGCGACGTGCCAGGTCATCGAGCGTGGCATTGTAAACCTCATGCCGATGCTCAAGCGCTGCGACAAACTCCGGGTAGTGACGGAACACGCGCCGCAGCATGGGCATCACGCTGTTGGGCTGCTTCACAAAACCCGTCGGCTGCGTGAGTACCACGATATTGCGGTCATACCCCTGCGAAAACAGCCAAGCGCTGGGAATAGAATCAGCCACGCCACCATCCAGATACTTATGCCCGTCAATAACAACGGGACGCGTCGCCACAGGAATCGCCGACGACGCCCGGATCCACTCGATATCACGCTCGTCGCCATAGGGCAGGTCGTGATAGACGGCCTTGCCCGTCTCGATATCGGTACACACGCACGTAAATCGCATGGGGCAGGCGCGATACGTCTCCAAGTCGATGGGATCGCGCTCGATAGGCACCTCATGATAGGCAAAATCGGCATTGAACATATCGCCGGTTCGCAGCCAGCTGGTCACGCTCGCATAGCGCTTATCGGCACAATATGCCTTGTTGTAGCGAATGGCACGGCCGATCTGTCGTGATTTAAAGTTGTAGCCAAACGCCGCTCCTGCCGAGACACCCACCATATGGTCGCAGGTCAAACCGTGCTCCATCCATACGTCGAGCACGCCCGCCGTATACATACCGCGGTAGCCGCCTCCCTCGAGCGCCAGCCCCACCGTGCGCATCATATTTGACTGTGCCATGCGACCATCTCCGTCCCCGCAAATTCAAACGGAACAAGTATACCCGTCAACATATACCGCCCCAGTCGCATTTTTATCGAGCATCGCATCGTCGCGCTACCGCTTGTCGAATAATAGCCGCCCACAGCATGTGCACCCATCTATAATTGCGTGCTGTTGTTTATACTACTCAGCAGTTATCAACAGCGAACATTCGTCGGCAAATTAACCCAACAACGCAGCAAGACGGGGGCCTGGATACACGCAAAACGCCGAGCAACGACGCGTGTACACAACGAGCTCGCCCGACGCAATCCGCCCCGACCTCAGAAAGCCGCTTAGAACATGGAAACTGTCAGCAATTACACCGAAACGCTCGAAAAGACCGTCCGCGACCTTCTCGAGCGTCAGGATGATCTGATTAGGACCGCCTTTACCGACCAGCTTACCGGACTTGGCAACCGCGGCGGCTTTGCCCGTTCCCTCGAGGAGCTCTGGGAGCAGGACGCCCCCGTTACCATGGCGTTCATCGATATCGACAATCTCAAGCACTGCAACGATGTCTTTGGCCACGACGAGGGCAACCGCTATATCTTGCAGGTAAGCCTTTATCTCAAGCTGTATATGAAGGTAGACGAGGCGGCATTTCGTCTGGGAGGCGACGAGTTTGCCATCCTATCTACGATTGCGACCGAGGACGACCTCGCCGAACGTCTGGAACACTGCCGAACGATCCTGCTCAAAAACAACGATTCCGAGATGCCCCACTCGTTTAGCTACGGAGTGGCACACGCCGACCCCGCCCTGGGCGAAGCCTCCAATCGCATGACACTCGATGCCGGCCATCGCATGTACGACTACAAGCTACGTCATGCCATGCATCTTGATCGACGTAATATCGCGCAAGTCCACACCGACGACTTCGAAATAAGCGACCGTATTTTCGACGCCTTTTCGATGCTCAACGAAGGCCGTTATTTCTTTATCTAACAGTTTAGATAACGGGTGATGCCGCACCTATCCCAAGCTGCGGTAAGTC
>USTC01000281.1 GCA_900557505.1 uncultured Collinsella sp. | reverse complement strand
GAGTGACATTTGCTAAAACATACGTTCGGAAAAAGACTTTAGCTGCCCAAAAGAACGCCAGCCACGGGGCAATCGCCAGAGGGGCCACGCCGGCGAACATGTTGCCAAAGCCCATGACCGAGTTGACGCGACCGAGCTGCTCGAGCGGAGCCGTCGTTTGCACGATCGTGTTGTGGAGCGGGTTGACGACGCCCCAGGCCACGCCAAGGACAATCTGGCCGACAAGGGTTACGCCCACGTACGGTATCCCCACATAGAGCAGACTTCCCAGGCCCACGGACATAAGTGCCACGAGTAGCGTTTTAAGGTTAACCAAGCGCGGCGGCAAACGGAGCGCAACAATGGCGCCCAGCACCGCGCCCACGCCCGAGGCCGACGAGAGCCAGCCCATCCATTCGACACCGACGTGCAGGACATCGCGGTAGAAGAACGACTCCAGCGGATCGAAGGCACCGTAGCCAAAGTTCGAGAGGAAGATGATGCAGAAAAGTAGCGCGAGGACGCTGTTGGTGAAGACTGTCTTGATGCTGGCTGCGAAGGTGGCACGGGCGGACGTGCTAGGGTTGGAGCTTTGTCCCGCACGCTCCCCTTCCTCTGCCGAATCGGTATCTGTATGCCCGGCGACATGGCTGGTCTGCGGCCTAAAGCCCCAACCAGCGATGAGCGCCAACACGGTAAAAGCACGAACACCGCGCGCGACGACGCAGCTGCCGCGACAAAGCCGCCCAGCGTGGGGCCAACGATGATACTCACGTTTGAGAGCATGGCGATGGCGGAGTTGATGTCTTTGAGCTCGACAGGATCGTCAGTGAGGTAAGCCGGATAGGATGTGGCGATGGGCTGGGCGAACCCCATCACAAAGCCCAGGAGCACCGCGCCGAGCAGGACGATGCCGGTCGCGCTGCCAAAGGCAATGATCGCCGCGCCGGTTGCCAGCGTGCCCACGATGCTCAGCAAGAAATGGTGGCGCGGGCCCCATGCGTCGAGCGCCGCGCCACCCGCAAAGGATCCCAGGATTACAAAAACATTCATAAACAAGACGGCCAACGATGTCGCCACGACCGAGGCATCGTCCGCATAGGTGAGCGTTCCGATAACGCCGATAAAGTAGCTAGTTTGAAAACCGGTGTAGATGAGAAAGCGCATTGCCACCAGGTGTTTAGCCTGCGCGGACAGCGAAGGTTGAGGTTTTGAGAGAAGAGATGCGAGCATGGAAACTCCTTGTTTCATACGAATGCGGACGGCGGGCATTCGCCACCGTCTATCGAATCAATCAATCCGCATGAAACATTAAGGACGCATCAGACCCCTTCTCTCCGTTTTTCGCCCGTCATGAACTACTTGGTAGATTGTAAGGCATGTCCCACACATCTACCAAAGCAAAAACCACCACAAAGGCGCCTGGCCCCTTTGTGGCGGAAATAACGTTTACCCAGATAAAACCTGCCAAAATAAACCTGTCCCTTTTTGGCAGGTTATGGCAGCGCAGCGAGCCGGTTCCAAGTGCCCCAGGTCGCCCCGAAAGAGGAGCGACGCGTACTTTGGTACGCGAGCGACGGCTTGAGGGACGAGATGGGGTGCTTGGAGCCGGCGCAGCGTCAAGCCTGAAGGTGGTCTTGGATGAGGTCGCAGATGGCTCGGGCGTCGTTGATGTTGATGGCTCGGGTCGCAAAGCCGGCGTCGAAGGCCTGGCGTGCCAGGGCCTCGTTGCAGGCAAGGGCCAGCGTGTGACCGTCGACCAGGTCGAGCGAGCTCTTGCCGCGTAGGCGATCGACGCCGGAGCGCGCGACCACGATGTTGTCGAAGCCCTCGGTCTTGTAGCCCTCGATGATCACCACGTCGACATCGTTGTAGCGCGACAGCAGCTCACGCGCGGGCATCTCGTCCTCCTCGCGCGTGTCGGCGTACTCCGCCCAGCGCGTGGCGCAGATGAGTCCCACGTGCTTGGACCCGGCTTGGTGATGGCGCCAGGTGTCCTTAGCAGGCACATCGATATCAAAGCCGTGATGCCCGTGATGCTTGAGCGAACCCACGCGCAGGCCGCGGCGAGTGAGCTCGGCGATAACCTTCTCGACGAGCGTTGTCTTGCCCGAGTTC
>USTC01000280.1 GCA_900557505.1 uncultured Collinsella sp. | reverse complement strand
CAATAAAAAGAAGGATGCAATATCTTTGCAAAGCCGGACAGCAAGTCCGGGCGACCCAGGGACTCGTCAACAACGGTACCGAAGATGATGTTGGCCTCGGGGTCGACAGCATTGGCGACAACGTCGGCGGCGTCGCTGATCTCCTGGATGCCCAGGTCCTTGGAGCCGGCGATGGAAAGCAGGACGCGCGTGGCGCCATCGATGGAGCTCTCGAGCAGCGGACTGGAGATAGCCTGCTGGGCAGCGTCGACGGCACGGGTGTCCCCAGAAGCGGTACCGATACCCATCATGGCGGTACCGGCCTGCTTCATGATGGTCTTAACATCGGCGAAGTCCAGGTTGATGATACCCGGGACGGTGATGAGGTCGGTGATGCCCTGGGTGCCCTGGGAAAGGACGCCATCGGCAATCGCGAACGCCTCGAGCATGGTGGTCTTCTTCTCGGCGATGTCGAGCAGTTTGTCGTTAGGGATAACGATCATGGTGTCGACGCAATCGGAGAGGGTCTTGATGCCCTCCTCGGCGCTCTTCTTGCGCTTGCGACCCTCGAAGGTGAAGGGCTTGGTCACGACGGCGACGGTCAGCGCGCCGACCTCGTTCATCGCGATATCGGCAACGATGGGAGCAGCGCCGGTACCGGTACCACCGCCCTCGCCGCAGGTGATGAACACCATGTCGGCGCCAGCGAGCGCCTCGGCGATATCGTCGCGGGACTCATCGGCAGCCTTGCGGCCAACCTCGGGGTTGGCGCCGGCGCCCAGGCCGCGGGTAAGGTCGGTGCCGATGTGCACCTTGATATCGGCATCAGAGATCGCGAGCGCCTGAGCATCGGTGTTGATGGCAACAAACTCGACGCCGCGGATGCCCTCTTCGATCATTCGATTGACCGCGTTGGTACCGCCGCCGCCGACGCCGACCACCTTAATGACGGCAAGGTAGTTGTTGATCTCTGTCTCGTGCATGTCGGTCCTCCGAACAAAGGTTATAGCCATAGCATGGGTTGACCCCTGCGCACATTAACCTTCAGGTTGAAAGTAAATGCAAAGGTAAACCGTATTATGTTTGCACATTATGAACGTATCAGTCAAATAATTGACCGTGAAAACCAAACAAACCAGATAAACGGCGTGGTATGGCCCCTCAACAAAGCCGTTTAGGATACTAGGCGGTCGGTGCGTTCCTAAACGTGTAGTTGCCCGGAGAGCGCACATTGATATAGGTCACGCCCTCTACCTGCGAAAGCAGCTTGGTCACGATGCGTTCTTTCTTGGCGATATCGTCCGAATCGCCCAGCGACACCTCAACGCCGTTGTCGAGATTTGCCGAGATAGCCTCAACGGAAGGTGTGGAAATATCCTTCACCTGGTCCAAGAACTCGCTCGAAAAACCGCGTGCGTAATCCAGGCCGGCCTTGACGGCCTTGGAGCTCACCGCCCGACCCGAAACCGGTGCGACATCGGCCGAGACGTCAGTCAACAGCACGGCGCCGTAGTGCTTGGCAAGCGCCAGGGCCGCATCGATGCCGGTCAGGGTGTTGGCACCCTCCCCCGATGTAATGACGTTCCCCTGGTCGTCCACCTCGACAGACGTCGACAGCGGAGCGATCCAGGTGTCATCGTCTCCGATAGCCCAGGCAAGGTCGTCGGAGCTGATATACGCAATGGCGATAACTTTACGCTCCGTCGGCGTGATGATAAGCGTATGGGGAAACTGGCGCTGGACATTCACGCCCGAGACCCACGGGTTTTGCTTGAGGCCCTCGGTAATCTGATCGGGATCCACGTTAAAGAGCGACGTGTTCTCGGGAAGACTGATGAGCTGCATGGCGTCGTGCTTGGTCACATGCTCGCTGCCATGAATCTGAATATCGGTGGCGGCGAACAAGCCGGAGTTGATGACGACGATGGCAACAATGGCAAGTACGGCCAAGGCTGCCAGGATGCCGCCCGCGATTTTGCCCTTACCTTTAATGGCAGAAGCGACGTCGGTCGTCTTGCTTGCCATGGCACCAAGCGATGACAGAGGATTGATGCCCTTTTTTGCCGAAGACGCCTTGGCAGCGGGCACCGATGTCAGTGAACGCGGCTTAGCGCCAGCCAACGTA
>USTC01000279.1 GCA_900557505.1 uncultured Collinsella sp. | reverse complement strand
CTGCCCACCAACGGGGCCAGACGCTCCTTGGAGCCCTTACCGCGCACCAGGACAAACCCGTCATCGATATGGATATCGCCCACATCAAGCCCAACCAGCTCACTCACGCGCAAGCCGCAACCGTAAAGCACTTCCAAGATGGCATGATCGCGCAGCCCCATCTCGCCCTCGGGAAAGTCTTGATCGAGCAGTGCCGAGACATCCTCCACCGAAAGGTATTCCGGCAGGCGATCTGCCTTTTTGGGCAGGCGCAACGCCGCCGTCGGGTTTTGGGCCACGGCCCCATCGCGCACCAAAAAGGCATGCAGACCCTTCACGGCAGCAAGCGCGCGCTCCACCGAGGCGTCGGAATAGCCTCCGTCGCGGCGATCGGCAACAAAGCCCTCCACGACCTGACGGCTCACATCTTCAAAAGACGCAATGTCGGCCCGCTCCAGATAGGCGCAGTACGTCGTCAGGTCACGACGGTAGGCCGCAATCGTATTGCGCGCCAAACCCCGCTCGACCGCGAGGTAATCGAGATACTCCCCCGCCACCACAGCGAGCGACGAGGGAGTAGCTTCGGTATGTTCTTGGTTCGCCGGCACCCTTAGTCCGTAGCGAGGTTCATGGGCGTCACCTGCAGACGGTCGACACCCTCGTGCTGGCCGATCGAGGCGCGCACGAACTCGCGGAACAGCGGCTGCGGGTTGGTCGGACGGCTCTTGAACTCGGGATGAGCCTGGGTGGCCACATACCACGGATGCACGTCGCGCGCCAGCTCGACCATCTCGACCAGACGCTCGTCGGGCGAAAGGCCCGAGATAACCAGACCGGCGTCCTCGAGCTGGTCACGGAAGGCGTTGTTGAACTCAAAACGGTGACGGTGACGCTCGTAGACGAGCTCCTCGCCATAGGCCTCGCGCGCGAGGGTATCGGCGGCGAGCTTGCACGGATAGGCACCCAGGCGCATGGTGCCACCCTTCTCGGTCACGTCCTCCTGCGAGCTCATCAGATCGATGACACTAAACGGGCCGTCCGGATCGAACTCGGAGGAGCTGGCGCCGGCAAGGCCGACGACGTTGCGAGCGAACTCGCACACGGCCACCTGCATACCCAGGCAAATGCCCAGATACGGAATCTTGTGCTCGCGGGCGAACTCGGCCGCGAGGATCTTGCCCTCCAGGGCGCGCTTGCCAAAGCCGCCAGGGACCAAGATGCCCGAGGCGTCACCCAGGACCTCGGAGACGTTCTGCTCGTCGAGGCTCTCGCCATCGACCAGCTGCACGTCAACGTGGCGATCGTAGAACACGCCCGCATGGTGCAGGGCCTCGATAACCGACAGGTACGCATCGGGCAGCTGCGTGTACTTGCCCACGACGGCGATCTTCACCTTGTCGGCGTGCTGGTTGGCATGGTTCTGCTTGCGCAGGAACTCGTTCCACTGACTCATGTCGCGCTCACGCGGGTCCAGACCCAGACGCTCGCAAATGCGCAGGTCAAAGTCCTGCTCGGCGAGCAGCTGCGGAACATCGTAGATGCTCGCGCAGTCCTCGTTGGTAAAGACGCAGTCGGTGTCGACGTCGCAGAAGCTTGCGATCTTGCCGCGGATGGCATCGTCGATATGGTGATCGGAGCGCAGAACGATAATATCGGGCTGGATACCAAAGCTGCGGAGCTCCTTGACGGAGTGCTGCGTCGGCTTGGTCTTGACCTCGTGGGCGGCGGCGATATAGGGAACGAGCGACACGTGGATGTAGCAGACGTTCTCGGGGCCGGCCTCCTTGCGATACTGGCGGATGGCCTCGACAAACGGCTGCGACTCGATGTCACCGATGGTGCCGCCCAACTCAGTGATGACCACGTCGGAGCCGGTCTGCTCCTCAATGCGACGGAACTTATCCTTAATGGCGTTCGTGACGTGCGGGATCACCTGCACGGTGCCGCCCAAAAAGTCACCGCGACGTTCACGGGCGATCAGGCTCTTATAGATGGCACCAGTCGTAAAGTTGGAATCGCGGGTCAGGTTCTCGTCAATAAAGCGCTCGTAGTGGCCCAGGTCCAGATCGGACTCGTAGCCATCCTCGGTCACAAAGACCTCGCCATGCTGGAACGGGCTCATGGTGCCG
>USTC01000278.1 GCA_900557505.1 uncultured Collinsella sp. | reverse complement strand
AATTTAACTGCAACGCCTGCCAAAACGGACGGGTAGCTAAAATAGCCCCGTCCCAAATTGACTACTTTTAATGGAATGGGAAGGAAAGACGGATGTCCAAGCCGCGTCGTCGTAAGCAGAAAAAGCAGGTCAAGGCCGAGCTCAAGCTCAGGCAGTTTGCCGCTACCGAGCTTTCCGACCAGCTTGCCGCCCTTCCCTGCGCCGCCGACCTGCCGCGCTTTATGGTCGACACGGTCGCCGGCGCCTATGCACCCGCCGATGCCCAGCTCATAATCGAGGGCTTCGGCGCCGCGGCCACACGCCCGGTCACGCTGCGCGCCAACACGCTCAAGGCAACCGCCGAGGACATCGCCGCCGCGCTCGATGCCGCCGGCATCGCGCACCAAACCGTTACCTGGTATCCGGACGCCTTTATCCTGCCCGAGGCCCAGGTTTCCGACCTGTGGGACCTCGACATCTACTGCGACGGCAAGATCTACTTGCAGAGCCTGTCGTCCATGATGCCACCGTTGGTCCTGGGCGCCCAGGCAGGCGAGGACATCCTGGACATGTGCGCAGCCCCTGGCGGCAAGACGACGCAAATTACCGCCCTCACGCAGGGACAGGCGCACCTTACCGCCTGCGAGATGAGCATTCCCCGCGCCGAGAAGCTCGAAGCCAACCTCCACCGCCAAGGCGCAAAAAACGTGCCCGTCATGCGCATCGACGCACGCGAGCTCGACGAGTTCTTCCGCTTTGATCGCATCCTGCTCGACGCTCCCTGCACCGGCACGGGCACCGTCATCAGCGGCAACGAGAAGAGTCTGCGCGGCCTGACCGAGCAGTTGCTCGGCAAGTGCGCCCGCTCGCAGCGCGCGCTTCTGGACCGCGCCATGGGAGCCCTCAAACCGGGCGGCACGCTCGTCTATTCGACTTGTTCGATCTTGCCGCAGGAAAACGAGGACGCCCTGCAAGAGGCCCTCGACAAGCACATGGACTGCGAGCTTATCCCCCTCGACGGCACGCCGAGCGAAAGTGAAACGCGCCGTGCTCAGGAAGCTGGCGAAGAGCCGCGCGTCGAGAGCAACGCCCTCACCGAGGCCATCGCCGCCGGCCACGTCTCGTCCGTCGCCAACGGCATGCCCGGCACGCTGACCATTCCGCCCAGCCGCGACTTTGAGGGCTTCTATATCGCCCTGGTCCGAAAACGCAGCTAGCGCACGGATTCAAAACTCAACAAACTATCTCCGTGCGCGCTTGTCCTGCTGGTCACGGTGCTGCTTAAGTGCCTCGCGTTCCTTGTGCTCGGCTCTTTTGCCTTTAATGGCCGTAACCACAAAGTAGATGACCGCGGCGGCTACGATTGCGCCCACACACAGGCCAATCGAGCCCAACATTGCTGTGAATTCCATACCGCGTCACCTCTCTTTTAAACGGGACATTCAAGATAGCACCTCAATACCCGCCACCACAGCTCCTTCACGTTCGCCGGCCCTTCGGTCTAACGGATGGCGCGGCGGGGAAAAATCATCTCGTCAAACGATTTAGCAAGCACAACGCTGCCGGCACCCTGCCGGCCACCATCGCATAGAATCGAGCCTCCATGGATACTCTCAACGATTTGAACGAGCGCGTCGACGCCTTTGTCGGCACCAGCTCCTTCGACGCGCCTGCCGCGACGAACGACCAAGCCCCCATCGATGTGCCCGCCGAGGTTCACGAGGACATCGTCGCCTCGGTCGATTTTTCTGAGGTCGAGCTCGCAGACGAGTTCACCGAGCCCCAGGTAGCCGTGACCCCCAACGGACTGCTCCCCATGGAGCCGCTGCCCATCGACGGGCGCCTACGCAAGGCGGCCCTCCGCATGCCCGACGAGATCGAGGAGGCCAGCGGCTTTACACTCTTCGGCCGTCGCATCAAGTCGCTTATCTACACAACCGACGTCGCGGTCATCCGCAACTCCAACGCCGATGCCGTCTTTGCCGTTTACCCCTTCACGCCACAGCCGGCCATTACGCAGGCGCTGTTGACCGTCGCCGAGTGCCCGGTCTTTGTAGGCGTGGGCGGCGGAACTACGACCGGCAAGCGCTCCGTACAGATGGCAGCCGTCTCCGAGATGCAGGGCGCGGCG
>USTC01000277.1 GCA_900557505.1 uncultured Collinsella sp. | reverse complement strand
CGCGACCATCGAAAGCCCTAAGCTCGAGCGCGACGTGAACGGTGAGCCGTTCGTGGCTTCGGGCGATGTGCTCGTGACCCCGGGTTTCCGCGAGGCGTACCCGTACGGACTCAAGCGCGACGAGCAGATGCCGCCGCTGGAGCAGGGCGATACGGTCGACGTGTTCGACATTAAGCTCGAGGCCAAGCAGACCGAGCCGCCCGCGCGCTACAGCCAGGGCAAGCTCGTGCAGGAGATGGAAAAGCGCGGCCTGGGCACCAAGTCCACGCGCGCGAGCATCATCGAGCGCCTGTACGCCGTGCGCTATCTCAAAAACGATCCCGTGGAGCCGAGTCAGCTGGGCATCGCCATTATCGATGCACTGTCGCAGTTTGCCCCGCGCATCACGAGCCCCGATATGACCAGCGAGCTCGATGGCGACATGACCCGTGTGGAGCGCGGCGAGGATACCGAAGAGCATGTCGTGACGCACTCGCGCGCGCTGCTGGCTGGCGTGCTCGACGAGCTGCTCAAGCACACGCAGGAGCTGGGCGACGCCATCAGCGACGCCGTCACGGCCGATGCGCGCGTGGGCGCTTGCCCCAAGTGCGGCAAGGACCTGGTTATGAAGACGAGCGCCAAGACCCGCGGCAGCTTTATCGGCTGCATGGGCTGGCCCGACTGCGATGTGACCTATCCGGTGCCGAGCGGCGTCAAGGTAAGCCCGCTCGAGGGCGAGGCGGCCGTGTGCCCCGAGTGCGGCGCGCCGCGCATTAAGTGCCAGCCGTTCCGCCAGAAGGCCTTCGAGATTTGCGTGAACCCCACGTGCCCCACCAACTACGAGCCTGACCTTAAGGTGGGCGAGTGCAAGGTGTGCGCCGAGGCCGGACGCCATGGCGACCTGATCGCGCACAAGAGCGAGAAGAGCGGCAAGCGCTTTATCCGCTGCACCAACTACGATGACTGCGGCGTGAGCTATCCTCTGCCGGCGCGCGGTAAGCTCGAGGCGACGGGTGAGACCTGCCCCGAGTGCGGCGCCCCCATCGTGGTGGTCAACACGGCGCGCGGTCCGTGGCGCATCTGCGTGAACATGGACTGCCCGACCAAGGAGAAGAAGCCCGCCCGCGGTCGCAAGACCACAACCAAGGCGAGCACGGCGAAGAAGACTGCTGCCAAGAAGACGACGGCGAAAAAGACGACGTCCAAGAAGTCGACTACCAAAAAGACCGCTGCCGACAAGTAGCCGCACGGTCGAAACGTCACCCAAAACAAAAACGAGCGAGGACCTCAAGATCCTCGCTCGTTTTTTATCCGGCAGTTAGGGACGTTCCTTTTCTGCCGGCAGTTTAAGAACGTCCCTAACTGCCGTCTCGGGAACGACAAAGCGCTACTTCACTTCGACGGGTGCGGCGCCGGGGTAGCGGTCCTCAAAGTCCAGACGGTATTTGTTGTCGTTGGTGCCCGCTACGTTGTCGCGCGCCAGCGGCGCCACGATCTCGTCCTTGTGGTTGGCGGGGCTGGAGTACTCAAGGCTGATCTCCCAAGCATCGCAAATCACGTCGATGCGGTTCTCCAGATCGTCGTAGAGCGTGATGATGTCTTTCCACGAGCCGTAATTCTGCGAGTCGATGGGAACGTCCAGGTCCTCGACCTCGTCCTTCAGGTCGCCGATCTGATCCTCGAGCTCTTCGGCGGCATCGCTGGCCGACTGACGCGAGCTGCGGTCATCCTTAAGGTAATACGTGTTGAAAGTGGTAGCGCAGTCGCGAACTTGCTGATCAAGATCGGAGAGCCTGCTGTAGTAGGAGCTCAGCTGGTCGTAGACGTTCTGCTCGCTGATGGTGGCGGCATCGTGGGCGTCATCGTCATCATCATCGTCAAGCTTGTTGGGGTCGCCCTTGACGGAGACGTCATCGTCGTCGTGGTCGATTTTGACCTTTTCGATCGTCGTGCCCTTGGTATCATCGGTGCCCTTGTCAAAAGGCTTGATCATAAAGAACACGACGAGCGCGATAATCACGACGACTAGCGCGGCGATGATGCCGATGAGCAGGGCGTTGTTGTTTTTGGGCGAGGCGGGAGCACCGGCCTGCGGAGCGGCGGTCGGTATGGGCTGCTGCGGCGCGGAGCCGG
>USTC01000276.1 GCA_900557505.1 uncultured Collinsella sp. | reverse complement strand
CCGCCGGTGAACGAGATCGACGGCCGCGCACACAATGAGTGGTTTGTGGCCGAGCTGTCGAGTTATCAGATTGCTACGACAGCCGAGCTTCATCCTCGCGTGGCGGTGCTGCTCAACATCACGCCCGACCACCTGGGCTGGCACAAGAGCCACAAGAACTATGCGCTTGCCAAGATCAAGTTGTTCGAGAATATGGTCGACGACGACCTCGTGGTTATCGACGTCGAGGATGCCGGCATCCATGAGTTCGATGAGTACATCTACACACCGGGTCGCCGCATCTGCAAGGTCGCTTTTGACGAGCCCGAGGGTGCAGACGCCGCCTTTGTGCGCGATGGCAAGATGGTCGTGCGCCTGAAGGGCGTCGAGACTCAGCTTGTCGCCACGTCCGAGCTCAAGATCTCGGGCCATCACAATGTCATTAATGCCCTATGTGCCGCCACGGCTGCTCTGGCCGTCGGTGCCGATCCCGAGGGCGTTTGCCGCGGTTTGGCATCGTTCCAGCCACTCGAACACCGCGTGGAACCCTGCGGCGAGATCGATGGCGTGCGCTACGTCAACGATTCCAAGGCAACGAACACCGATGCGGTCGAAAAGGCCCTGACGGCGTTTCCCGACGACGATGTGATCTTGCTGCTCGGCGGCCACGATAAGGGTACCCCGCTTGCGGACTTTGCCCGCGTCGTTATGGACAACGTGCGCTCGGTCGTTTGCTTTGGCGATGCGCGCGAGCGCTTCACCGCCGCTATGGACGAGGCCGATGTCGATGGTGACGTGGATATCGCCCAGGCCGATGATCTGCGCGATGCCGTTGACGTTGCCCGCTCGCTCTCGAGCCGCGGCGACGTGATCCTGCTTTCGCCCGCCTGCTCTTCGTTCGACGAGTTCTCGGGCTACGAGGAGCGCGGTCGCGTGTTTAAGGACTACGTGGCCCAGCTTGCCGCGGCAGCGAAATCGCAAACGGAATAGGGGTTGCCGGTGAGAGAGGAGAGCCCCCGAAGTGATATGAGGAGGCCCGACTCGGACCGTGCTTCCTCGCTGCGTAGCACGCCGCGTTCCGGACGCGGCGGGCAGACGTTCGGTGAGCGCTATATTGCCGGCGTCCCCGCCCGCATCATGCGCCCCCGTTTGATATTTATGGCTTGCCTGTTTAGCTTGGTTTGCTTTGGCTTGCTGATGGTGTACTCGGCATCTTCGGTCGAGGCACTGCACGAGAATGGTACGGCGACGTTTTTCCTGTTTCGACAGGCCGCGTTTGCCGGAGTTGGCGTGCTGGCTATGGTTGCCATCGTGCGCATCTTGCCGGACAGTTGGTTTGGGGAAGACGTGCTCAGGATCTTTCTCATAGGCATGATGGGGCTACTGGTTCTGGTGTTCTTTATGGGTAGCGGCAGTCGTGGCGCCACACGCTGGCTCAACATCGCCGGTATTCAGTTCCAGCCGTCTGAGTTTTTAAAGCCGTTCGCCATCGCGTATTCGGCCATCATGCTCGACCGCATCTTTTCGCCCGGCGGCAACATCAACGAGTTTCTTCGCAAGATGGGTGGCTACCTGGGCATTTCGCTCTTTCTGATCTTTGTTCAGCCCGATTTTGGCACCGTTCTGATCATCTTGCTGACCCTCATGTGCATGGCGTTGTTTGCGGGATTGGACCCCAAATATATCGTTTGGACAGTCGTTGCCGGCATCGCCGTCATTGCGATCGCCCTTATCGCCGAGCCGTATCGTATGACGCGTGTCGAGGTTGCTTGGAATCCTTGGGCAGACGAATATGGTGACGGCTATCAGGCCACGCTTGCCATCATGGCGTTTGCCTCGGGCGGCCTGTTCGGTCGCGGCATCGGTAACTCCACCATGAAGTACTCGTATTTGCCCGAGGCGCATAACGACTACATCTTGGCTATTATCGGCGAGGAAGTTGGCTTTATCGGAACCGTGCTGTTCTTCTTGGTGTTTGCGATGCTGATTTACTCGGCGTTTCGCATTGCCGAGCAGGCGACCGACCGTCGCGGAGCACTTATGGCGTCGGGTTCCGCGGTCATCCTTGCGGTGCAGTTTTTGATCAACGCGCTGGTCACGTTGTTCTCCGGATGGTCTGGGTAGTTGATACCCGTCAGACGCTGATAGTC
>USTC01000275.1 GCA_900557505.1 uncultured Collinsella sp. | reverse complement strand
AGGCCTTGTAGCCGCGATAGGCCTCGTAGATATCGGCCTTGTTGGCGACCTCCCACGGGGCATGCATGGACAGGACGGCAACACCGGAGTCGATGACGTTCATGCCGTACTTGGCCATGATGTAGGCGATGGTGCCGCCGCCGCCCGCGTTGACGCGACCGAGCTCGCAGGTCTGGAAGTCCACGCCGGCCTCGTCCATGATGGCGCGGACGAGGGCCACATACTCGGCGTCGGCGTCGTTAGAGCCGCCCTTGCCGCGGCTGCCCGTGTACTTGTTAAAGCACAGGCCGCGACCCATGAAGGCGGCGTTCTTGGTCTCGAACTTGCCGGCATAGCCCGGGTCGAAACCGGCGGACACGTCGGAGGAAAGCATGCGGCTGTGGGCGAGCGCGCGGCGCAGGGCCAGCGGACTATCCTCGCCGGCGAGCGTCATGATCTCGGCGACGGTGTTCTCGAAGAAGCGGCTCGTCATGCCGGTGGCACCCAAGGAGCCGATCTCCTCCTTGTCGACGATGAGTGTGATGCTCGTGCGCTCCACGTTGGCGACGTTGATCTGAGCGAGCATGGACGGATAGGCGCAGACACGGTCGTCGTGGCCATAGCCCAGAATCATGGAGCGGTCGAGGCCCATGTCGCGGGCCGGGCCGGCGGGCACGACCTCGATCTCGGCGGAGAGGAAGTCCTCCTCCTCGACGTCGTACTGCTCCTTGAGGATATCCAGGAACATCTGCTTGACGGGCTCCTTGGGAGCGTCCTTGTCGTCCTCATCGAACTTGACGGGACGGCCGCCCACGATCACGTCGAGGATCTCGGCGTCGACGGCGTCCTTGGCGGGCTTGGCCATCTGCTCGCTCGAGAGGTGGATCAGCAGGTCGGAGATGGTAAAGACCGGATCGTCTGCCTTGTCGCCGATGTTGATGTCGACGGTGGTGCCGTCCTTTTTGCAGATGACGCCCACGAGTGCGAGCGGGGAGGCTACCCAGTGGTAGCTCTTGACGCCGCCGTAGTAGTGCGTGTCGAGATAGGCCATGTCGCCGGCCTCGAAGGCGGGGTTTTGCTTGAGGTCCAGGCGCGGCGAGTCCACGTGGGCGCCCAGGATGTTAAAGCCCTGCTCGAGCGGGGCGGTGCCCAGGTTGACGAGCATGAGGTCCTTGCCGTGATTGGCGGCGTACACCTTGTCGCCGGCCTTGAGCGCGCGGCCCTCGGCGATCACGGTCTCCAGGTCGACGTATCCCGCCTCCTCGGCCATCTTGATACCGGTCTTGACGCACAGGCGCTCGGTCTTGTTCTCGCTCAAAAATTGCTTATAGCCGCGGCAAAGCTCCTCGAGCTCCTCGATTTGCTGTGGCGTGTACTTTTTCCATGCGCAGGGACGCTCCATGACGCAGGCTCCTTTCGGATCGATCGTGCTGGTTGATGTACCGTGAGCCATCGTATCACGCGCGGGCCCGCGGCGGCAGGGGAGCCTGATGTGCGGTGGTCGCGGGGCGGGGAGCGTGTAAACTGGAGTGAGCAAACCGTGCCCAGCCCAAAGCGAGGTATTCAATATGTCTGACAAGCGCCGCACCTTTGCCGTTATCGACGGCAACTCGCTCATGCATCGCGCCTTCCACGCCGTGCCGCCGACCATGAACGCGCCGGACGGTCGCCCCACCAATGCGATCTTTGGCTTTCTGAACATGTTTCTCAAGATGATCGATGCCTTTAACCCCGACGGTGTGGTCGTGGCGTTTGATAAGGGCAAGCCGCGCGTGCGCATGGAGATGCTGCCGCAGTATAAGGCGCAGCGCCCGCCCATGGACCCCGATCTGCACGCGCAGTTTCCGATGATCAAGGAGCTGCTCACCGCGCTCAACGTGCCGATTCTGCAGTCCGAGGGCTGGGAAGGCGACGATATCCTGGGAACCATGGCGCGCCTGGGCGAGCAGGCCGGCTGCGACATGCTGCTGGTGACCGGTGATCGCGATATGTATCAGCTCGTGACCGAGCACGTCAACGTGGTCTCGACCCGCAAGGGCCTGTCCGACGTGGCGATTATGACGCCCGAGAGCGTGGACGATCTGTATCACGGCATCACGCCGGCGCTCGTGCCCGACTTTTATGGCCTGAAGGGCGACACGTCCGATAACATCCCCGGCG
>USTC01000274.1 GCA_900557505.1 uncultured Collinsella sp. | reverse complement strand
TTGACGCTGAGCTACCTGTCGCTCTTCCCCGAGGGCGTGGCGGCGAGCTTTACCTGTGGTGGCATCCCCCACGTCCCGGCGAGCGCCAGCGAGGTCTACGCGCACACCTTCCCGCGCATGGCCGCCAAAACGCAGCAGTATTACGACCGCTACCCCGCCGACGTCGAGCGCGTGGCGGTTCTTGCCGATGCGCTTGAGGAGCAGAGGCCCGTGCTGCCCGACGGCTCGCCAATGACGGTGGAGCGCCTGCAGCTTATGGGCAGCGACTTTGGCATGAAGCCGAGCTTTGAGCGCATGCATTGGATTATCGATCACGCTTTTGTTGACGGCGACGGTACGCTGAGTTGCGGTGCCTCGGTATCCGATAGCTTTTTGATGCGCGCCTTCGAGCGCACCAACACGCGCACGAATCCGCTGTACTGGACGCTTCAGGAGTTCACCTACGCCGACGGCGACACCATGCCCATTCGCTGGGCCGCGGCAGAAGAGAAAGCTCATCGTGCCGAGTTCGACACACTCGCTCGTCCGCTCATGTTTACCGGCGAGGCCATGTTCCCGTGGATGTTTGAGCAGATGCCCGAACTTAAGCCTTTCAAGCCGGCGATGGACCTGCTGATGGAGGACACCAGCTGGGACAAGATCTACGACCCGCAGCGCCTAGCATGCAATGAGGTGCCACTCCAAGCCGCCGTGTACTTCGACGACATGTACGTGGATTCGGGCCTGCAGCTCGACACGCTCAGCCGCGTGGGCAACTCGCACGCCTGGGTGACCAACGAGTTTGAGCACGACGGCCTGCACGGAAGCGTGGTATTCAAGCACCTCTTCGACGAAGCCCTCAACCGCGGAGACCTGCGCCGGATCTTCTAGCGAAGGAGTGTCCCCACCTGCCGGCACATAAGGAACGTCCCCAAGTGTCGGATGATGCCCTTCGCCACGAAACCGACCCATTTACTACGTTTCATCCGCATGGCCCAACCACATACCGCAAATTGAGAAAACCGCAGGCGTTCTACCTGCGGTTTTCTTTTTGCATTTCTTGGTGTGGTCACCGATATCCCATTAAACGTAGTAGATGGGCCGTTTTCGTGGCAACCAGGTCGGCCATGTGCGCGGCGAGGCAAAGTTACCCTGGTAATTTCGCCCCACGTGCATTGCAGATCGAAGGCGCCCGGCGTCGAGGCCTAAGCAAATACAATCAAGTTGTCCCTGTGGATCGCGGGTTTCTCGGCCAGGTCTGCCAGCAGGCGGTTGCCGGCGATCTGGTCCTGGCGGCGGCCGGCTGCAAGCTCCAGCACGTCCGAATCGGCTTCGGCGATACCGCGGGCGACAACCATACCGCTCGGATCACACACATCGAGAACATCGCCCTCGGCAAAATCTCCATCGACCTGGCGAATACCCACCGCGAGCAAGGACGAGCCACGGCTGACCAGCGCCTTCGCGGCTCCGTCGTCAACCGTTACCGAGCCATGCGCCTTGTCGCCCAGTGCGATCCACAGCTTACGGGGCGCAATGTCCAGGCGCTCCGCCGGCGGGTCGAACAGCGTGCCCACGCTCTCGCCACGGGCCAGGCGCACGAGCGCATCGGGCTCCTCGCCCGAGCAAATCACGCTCTGAATGCCGGCCGTCATCAAAATGCGGCTCGCGCGAATCTTGGTGATCATGCCGCCCGTACCCACCGAGGTCGAAGAATCACCCGCCGAGGCAATGATCTTGGCATCGATCTTATGCACGACCGGGACAAACTCGGCCGTCGGATCCTCATGCGGATTGGCGGTGTAGAGGCCGTCGATGTCCGAAAGCGTCACGCACAGGTCCGCCGAAACCAAGCAGCTCACGAGGGCCGCGAGTGTATCGTTGTCGCCGAACTTGATCTCGTCGACGGTGACGGTGTCGTTTTCGTTGACGACCGGCACCACGCCCAGCTCCACCAGGCGCAGCAAAGCGTCGCGCGCGTGCAGGTAGGACGTACGGCGCGCCGTGTCGTGGCGCGTGAGCAGCACGAGCGAGGTGAGTAGGTCACGCGCATGGAACTCCTCGTCGTAGGCCGACGAGATGATGCACTGACCGGCCGAGGCGCAGGCCTGCAGGCTCGGCAGGTCACCGACCGGTTTGCGGTCGAAACCCAGAACGGGATAGCCACAGGCAATGGCGCCGGAGCTCACCACGAC
>USTC01000273.1 GCA_900557505.1 uncultured Collinsella sp. | reverse complement strand
GGTCTTTGGCAACGACTACCCCACCCCCGACGGCACCGGCGTGCGCGACTACATCCACGTGTGCGATCTGGCCTCTGGTCACGTTGCCGCCCTTAACTGGATGAACGGCAAAACCGGCGTCGAGATCTTTAACCTGGGCACCGGCACCGGCACCTCGGTACTCGAGGTCGTTGCCGCCTTCTCCAAGGCTTGTGGCAAGGAGCTGCCCTATGTGATCCGCGAGCGCCGCGCCGGCGACATCGCTGCCAACTGGTGCGATGCCTCCAAGGCCGAGCGCATGATGGGCTGGAAGGCCCAGTACGACATCGCGGACATGTGCCGCGATAGCTGGAACTGGCAGAGCCACAACCCCAACGGCTTCGCCGACGCCGAGTAGCAAAAACCTACATACCGCTCTTGCCCCGATCTCACGTTGTGAGGTCGGGGCTTTTTTTCATGGCATGTAACCATTCGCCGAAAATCGACCAACTTTTTTATCTTGCCTGTACATGTTTAAACAACATGTTTTACAATAGGCGTATCGAATCAGGACATCGGAGGCGGACTGCACACCCATCGGCAGGCCGACCCCACAACAAGAAGGTTGGTGAGCGCATTCATGGAGCGTGCAAGCGGCGTCCTCATGCCCGTCTCATCTCTGCCCGGACCATACGGAATCGGCGGCTTTGGCTGGAATGCCTACGACTTCGTCGATTTTCTCGCCTCGTGCAAACAACATTACTGGCAGATTCTGCCCCTTACGACGACCAGCTATGGCGATTCGCCCTATCAGTCGTTCTCGGCCCGCGCAGGCAACCCCAACTTTATCGACTTTGCCGAGCTTATCGAGACAGGGTATCTGGAGCAGCGCGATATCGATGGCGTGTACCTGGGATCCGACCCCAGCAATGTTGACTACGGTGCTATCTTTGGCGGCCGCCGTCAGATTCTCGACCGCGCCGCCGAGCGCTTTGCTGCCGACAAGCCGGCCGATTTCGATGACTTTATCCAGGCCAACGAGGACTGGCTCATCCCCTACTGCGAGTTCATGACCGTCAAAGAGGAGTGCGGACTCAAGGCGTTTTGGGAGTGGCCCGCAGAACTGCGCACCCGCGGCGAAGCATCTGCCAAGGTCTGCGCCGCCCATCCCGCGCGCATGCTCTACCACCAGATGACGCAGTATTTCTTCGACCGCCAATGGAGCCGCCTCAAGGCCTATGCCAACGAGCGCGACATTCTCATCATCGGCGACCTGCCCATCTATGTCTCGCGTGACTCCGTCGAGATGTGGGCGACGCCTGAGCTCTTTAAGATCGACGCCGCCGGCAATCCCGTGAGCGTCGCCGGCACGCCGCCCGACCAGTTCTCGGCCACCGGCCAGTACTGGGGCAACCCCATCTACGACTGGGACGCCATGGAGTCCGACGGCTTCTCCTGGTGGGAGGGCCGCATTCGCGCCGCCCTCGACATGTACGACGTCATCCGCCTGGATCACTTCCGCGGCTTCGAGGCCTATTGGGAGGTGCCGTTCTCCTCGCCCGATTCGTCCTACGGTTCGTGGACGCAGGGGCCCGGCCTCAAGTTCTTCAAGACGCTCGAGGAAAAGCTCGGCACGCTGCCCATCATCGCCGAGGACCTGGGCTTCCTCACCCCCGGCGTCATCGACATGCGCGACAACTCGGGCTTCCCCGGCATGAAGATCCTGCAGTTTGCCTTTGAGGGCACCAACTCGTACTACCTGCCGCATAACTACATCGCCAACACCGTCGCCTATGTGGGCACCCACGACAACGAGACGGCGCGCGGTTGGTTCGAGGGTACGGCCACTCCGCGTCAACGCGAGCAGGCAGCCCTGTACACCCACCAGCAGGTAGGCGAGTCCATAGCCGACGCACTCAACCGCACCATCGCCGCCAGCGTGAGCGATACCTGCATCTACACCATGCAAGACCTGCTCAACTTGGGCAACGAGGCACGCATCAACACCCCTGCCACCCTGGGCGGCAACTGGACCTGGCGCATGCTCGACGGCGCCATCACCCGTGAGCTCGAGCACAAGCTTACCGACTGGACCGAAACCTACTTCCGCATCCCGTCGGAAGCCGAAATCGAGCTTCCCCAATAGAAGCCACCGCGCCCGACCCCACCCCACCGTGCGGACGCGACCGCTTTTCCCGCGCGAGGCCACCCCAATC
>USTC01000272.1 GCA_900557505.1 uncultured Collinsella sp. | reverse complement strand
CGAGCCCGAGGGACCGATCACAACGACGACCTCGCCGCGGTCGACCGACAGGTTGATGTCGTTGAGAACGTGTAGGTCGCCATAGTGCTTATCGACGTGCTTGAGCTCGATAAGCGGCTGGTTGCCAGAAGTAGAAGTGCTCTGTGCCATGGTGCTCGGCTCCTTATGACTCGAAATGGTAAAGCGTTAGCGGATGATGGTCGCGCCGGTCTTGTGCGAAACGTAGACAGCAGCCTTGTTGATCGCGACGTTGATGAGGATATAGATGACCGCGATTACCAGGTACACCGACACGAGAGCGTCGTAGTTGGTAATGAGCACGCGGGCGTTTTGCATGAGGTCGGGGTAACTCACCACGTAGGCGACGGTGGTGTCCTTGACTACGACCACGAGCTGCGAAATCAACGACGGAATGATAAATCGAATAGCCTGCGGCAACACGATTTTAAAGGTGATTTTAGCTTTGGAGAGACCGAGCGCCTGGGCCGCCTCGACCTGCCCGCGCGGTACGGCGTTGACGCCGGCGCGGAAAATCTCAGCCAGCACGCCGGCTGCAGCGAGCGCGACAGGGAGCGTAAGCATCCAAAACGACGGCAGCGCGATCTTGTACTGGGGCAGCACCAAAAAGAAGAAGTAGATGAACAGAAGGCTCGGCACGCCGCGGAAGAAATCGGTGAGCACGCGGCAGACCAGCTGCAGCGGCTTGATGTCGCTGGTGCGGCCGAGCATAAGGCCTAAGCCCAGCACCAGCGCGATGGCGCCGGCGGTGAGCGCGACTTTAACGGTGCCCTCAAAGCCGGCAAGCAAGAACTTCCAGGTGGTGAGGTGCGTGAAGAAATACCAATAGTGGACCGAAAGCTGGCCGGTCACATAAAAGCGCTGCAGTACCAGGACGACGAGCGCGGCGACAGCAACAAGCGAGATGGCGGTGCCGATGCGAATCTTGGCGCGCATCTTGGGGCCGGGAGCCTCGTAGAGCGCATCGCGCATGGTGAGCGCAGAGGTGGAGTGCTTGCTCATCGGAGGATCCTCACCTTCTTATCGATATAGTTGCCAATGTGGCTCACCACAAAGGCCGTGCCCAGGTAGCCGAGCGCCGAGATAAAGAACGCGGCGACGCCGCCGAGCGAGCGCGTGTTGATGTAGCTCACCACGCCGGTGAGCTCCTGCGGTTTAAGCGGCACCTGACTGCCGAGCGCGGTGGTGAGCATGACGGCGATAAAGAGGTTCGTCATGGGCAGCACGCTCGAGCGCAGCGCCTGCGGAATCACGATTTTGGCGAGGATACGGTTAAAGCTCATGCCCAGCGAGCGGGCGGCTTCCACCTGGCCGACGCCTACGGTGTTGATGCCGCTCATAAAGTTCTCGGAGCCAAAGGCCGAGCCCAAGAGGACCGTGGCGACGATAACGCAGGTGCGGTAGGGCAGGACGACCTTGAGCGGCGGCAGTGCGTAGACGACGATGATAAGCAGCGCGATGCCGGGGATGTTACGGAAGACCTGGACATACAGGTCGCCAAAGACGCGCAGCGGCTTGAGCGGCGACACGCGCATCACGGTGACGGCGACGGCCAGTACCATGGCGATGGCAAACGACTCAAGCGTCATGCCCCAGGTCGCTAGCAGCGCGTCGATATAGTTCTGGCCATAGAGCGACCAGAGTTCGGAGAGACTCATGCGGACCTCCCGCCGGTAAGGAAAGGGGCTCCCGTGTGTACGGAAGCCCCGACAACTCAGTAAGGAAACAGTTTATCGCAATAAAGCACATCGTGCGTTTCCGTATGGTTTCGTTGCGGCCGTTACTAGGCTCGCTGTCTAGGCGCCGATCTCGGGCAGCTCAGGAACATTGGTGTCGCCCGTACGGTCACCGATGCAGATCTGCCACAGCTCGGTCCAGGTGCCGTCGTCCTCGATCTTCTTAAGGAAGTCGTTGACAAAGGCGACGCCGTCGGAATCGAGCGGCAGACCGATGCCATAGGGCTCCTTGCTGCCGAAGGGCTTGCCGGCGATCTTGTACTTACCGGGCTCGCGGACCAGGGCGCTCTGCTGCATGTTGTTATCGATGACGTAGGCGTCAACGCGGCCCTGCTGGAGCGCCTGGCGGGCCTCCTCGTCGGTCTTCGCAGTGGTCACGAACGCAATGTCCATGCCGCGGATCGCATCGATCTTGTCGTAGTC
>USTC01000271.1 GCA_900557505.1 uncultured Collinsella sp. | reverse complement strand
GGTAATAGAGCCTGGTACTTCTCGCGGCGGTCCTTGCCGTCCCTTATGTTCTTCAGCGCGCAGCAGAGGTTCCTCCCGACGAAGCCCCTGGCGCCGGTGACGAGTACGCGCACCCTACTGCACCGCCTCGTGCTCGCGGCCCTCCAGGGCCAGCTGCACGTACTCGGCGGTCTTGATCTTGGCGATGGTGCCCTCCACGTCGAGCCTCTCGGTGTTGTGGGAGGTGTAGGACTCGTCGGCCTGGGTCTCCACCTCGCCGTCGACGACGAACTTGTCGTAGTTGAGGTCGCGCGAGTCGCAGGCCACGCGGTAGTAGCCTCCCATGTCCTCGGCGCGCAGTCGCTCCTCGCGGGTCATGAGGGTCTCGTAGAGCTTCTCGCCGTGGCGGGTGCCGATGACCTGGGTGCCCACGCGGCCGAAGACCTCCTGGACGGCCTCGGCGAGGTCGCCGATCGTGGAGGCCGGCGCCTTCTGGATGAACAGGTCGCCGGGGTTGGCGTGCTCGAAGGCGAACTGCACCAGGTCCACGGCCTCGTCCAGGTTCATGAGGAAGCGGGTCATGTTGGGGTCGGTGACGGTGAGCGGCTCGCCCTTGCGGATGCGGTCGATGAACAGCGGGAGGACCGAGCCGCGCGAGCACATGACGTTGCCGTAGCGGGTGCAGCAGATGGTGGTGCGTCCTGCGCCGTTGCGGGCGTTGGCGTAGATGATGGACTCCATCATGGCCTTGGACTTGCCCATGGCGTTGATGGGGTAGGCCGCCTTGTCGGTCGAGAGGCACACCACCTTCTCGACGCCCTCGTCTATGGCGGCGTGCAGGACGTTGTCGGTGCCCAGGACGTTGGTGCGAACCGCCTCCATGGGGAAGAACTCGCAGGAGGGCACCTGCTTCAGGGCGGCGGCGTGGAAGATGTAGTCCACGCCGTGCATGGCGTCGCGCACGCTCTGCGCGTTGCGGACGTCGCCGATGAAGAAGCGCACCTTGGAGGCGAGCTCCGGGGACTTCTCCTGCAGGCGGTGGCGCATGTCGTCCTGCTTCTTCTCGTCGCGCGAGAAGATACGGATCTCGGCCAGGTCGGTGTTCATGAAGTGCTTGAGCACGGTGTTACCGAACGAGCCAGTGCCGCCCGTAATCATCAGGGTCTTGTCTTTAAAGGTGGTCGAATCGTTCATCTATTTGCCTTCCTTACGTTTGGCTTTTGTAAACTGGTAAAAGAGAAATTTCGTATTAGTTACGAGGTATCGTTTGAAAAGCCGCTTCGGCTCTTGAATAAGTCTGTATAGCCACTCGAGACTCAGGTTTTGCATCCACATCGGCGCCTCTGGCACCACGCCGGCGAGAACGTTGAACGCTCCGCCAACACCGATCATCAACGGTTGTGGCCCTCCCTTGAGCTCGTGCATAAGAACTTCTTGACGGGGCGCGCCAAGAGCAATCCATGCGAAGTCTGCATCCGAATCAGCGATACGTCGCGAAAGGTCTCGCTTCTCGCTGTCGGAGAGCGGTCGGAAAACCGAAGGCTCCATGCCAGCGATTTCCAGGCCTGGATATTCCTCTTGAAGTGAATTTTTAAGAGCGTCGAGATTCTTCTGCTCGTTACCGTAGAAGTAATGGCTCCATCCTTGCTGCAAGGAAATATTGAATATCTCTCGCATCAGATCGGGTCCAGTTACACGCCCCATAGACTCTATTGTTTTACGTCCGACGACAGATAAAGGCTTGCCGTCGGGAACGGACATGAGGGAGTCAGCTTGGCAGGCCCAATAGGAAGGGTCGTCATGGGCCATAACCGAGGTATGAGCATTGGAAACGCAAATATATTCGCCATGTAGCTCATCTATATGGCGAGTGAGAAACTCGACACACTCAGACATATTGGTTCCCGTGATCGGAACATCGATTACGGGAACGCGCTTGAGCTCAACGAATTTAGAATAGTCCTGAAGCATTAGCACGCACCCTTACCGGTGATGACCTCGATCACCGTGAGGACAACGATCTTGAGGTCGGTAAAAATGCCCCGGTTGGCGATGTACTCCAGGTCTCGGCGTACCATGCCGTCGAACCCGGTCGAGTTGCGCTCCGTCACCTGCCACCAGCCGGTGATCCCGGGCTTAACGGCCAGGCGCTGCAGGTCGAACTCGGTGTACTCCGCGACCTCGTTGGGCAGCGGCGGGCGCGGGCCGACG
>USTC01000270.1 GCA_900557505.1 uncultured Collinsella sp. | reverse complement strand
CCATTCCCCGCACGCTCGCGCTCGCCGTGTTCGCGATCGTGTGGGTCGGTCTGCTCGTCATGATCCGCAAGGATTCGCCGCTCAACGTGCGCTCCGTTGCGGGCGGCGCCGTTGTCTTTATCGCCGTCGTCTCCATTCTTTCGCTGATGGTGCCTGGTACGAGCGACTCTTGCGACCTTATGTTCATGCCGCAAAACCTGTCCGCCTCGGGTGGTTACATCGGTGCGTTTATTGCGAGTGCGCTGCAGAATGCCCTGGGTAAGCCTATCGCGATGGTGGTCCTGTTGGGTCTGGCCGTCGTTGGCTTTGTCATCATCGGCTTTTCGGTGGGTGGCGTTTTGCGCTCTGCCCGCGACCGTGCGGCCGATTTTGCCGAGCGCCGTCGTGCCGACGTCAACGCGAGTCCGTGGGGTGACGACGAAGCCCTGTCGGTGCCCGGCGTTGCCCGTCCGCACCTGAGCATTCTTCGTCAAAAGGGCTCCGATATGGCCGTGACCACGGTGATGGGCAACGATGCGGACCCGGTTTTGGACGATGACGACGAGGACGAGGATCCGTTTGTCGACGTATCCGATGCCGTGGAGGCCGAGCGTGCCAAGACGACGTTGCTCCCGCGCCGTCACGCTAAGAAAGGTAAGACGGCTCCTAAGCTCAATACGAGCGAGCCCGACCCGTCTTGGTCCGAGAGCGAGATTGAGCTTACCGACGGCGATGACGAGGACGAAGAGTCCCCGCTCGAGACTGCTAAAACCACCTTGCTGCCGCGTCGTCAGGCAAAGCGCGGTCAGGTGACCGGCCAGCTTTCGATGGAGGACGATCCGGCCAAGATTGACGAGTCCGAACCGCCGTTTGCCGTGAATCCCGTCTCGGCCGCCCCTCAAATTCCTGATTTCCTCAAGCACCCAAAGGTTGCCGATACGGCCGGCGCTGCCGAGGCGTCTGCTTCTAGCGATGGGGGAGCGGACAATGCCCCCGCGGATAACGAGGGCGAAGAAGAGGACGGCCTTAAGCTTCCGCCGCTCGAAATCCTGCATGCAAACCCTCAGTCCGCTTCTGCCGCGTCTTCGGATAAGGAGCTGGAGCAAACCGCCGAGTCGTTGCAGTCCACGCTGCTTGAGTTTGGCCGTAGTGCTCGCGTCGTCGGCTGGATTGCCGGTCCCACGGTGACGACCTTTAAGCTGCAACCTGGCGAGGGCGAGCGCGTGAGCAAGATTTCGAGCCTCGAGGATGACATCGCACTGTCGCTTGCTGCTCAGTCCGTGCGTATCTTTGCACCGATTCCCGGCACCTCGCTCGTGGGTATCGAGATCCCCAATCGCAAGCGTCAGAACGTCAACTTGGGCGACGTGCTGCCCTATGTTAAGGGCGGTCCGCTTGAGCTTGCCATCGGCCGCGACGCCGAGGGCACGCCGGTCGTCGCTGACCTCGCCAAGATGCCCCACCTGCTGATCGCCGGCACGACCGGTTCTGGTAAGTCGGTGATGATCAATTCCATCATCACGACCCTGCTCATGCGCGCGCTCCCCGAGGACGTTCGCTTGATCATGGTCGACCCCAAGCGCGTCGAGCTCGCAGGCTATAACGGCCTGCCGCATCTTTACGTGCCCGTAGTGACCGAGCCCAAGCAGGCCGCGAGCGCCTTGCAGTGGGCGGTGTCCGAAATGGAGCGCCGCCTGAAGGTCTTCGAGCGCCTGAACGTGCGCAAGATCTCGACCTATAACGAAAAGCAGGCCGCCGGCGAGTTTGAGCATTACGATAACCCGCCGCAAAAGATGCCCTACCTGGTCATCATCATTGACGAGCTTTCGGACCTGATGATGGTTGCCGGCAAGGATGTCGAGGCGTCGATTGTGCGTATCGCCCAGCTGGGCCGTGCCGCCGGTATCCACCTTATCGTGGCGACCCAGCGTCCGAGCTCTAACGTGGTGACGGGCCTCATTAAGGCCAATATCACCAACCGTATCGCCTTCAACGTCGCAACGGGCATCGACTCCCGCGTCATCATTGACCAGATGGGTGCCGAAAAGCTCACCGGCTTGGGTGACATGCTGTTCTCAAAGGTCGACTGGGGCAAGCCCCGCCGTATCCAGGGCTGCTTTGTTTCGGATGACGAGATCAACGAGATTGTCGAGTTCGTCAAGTCGCAAAGCGAGCCCGACTACCATGAGGAAATCCTGTCGGCTGTGGCACCTGCCTCCATGTCCA
>USTC01000269.1 GCA_900557505.1 uncultured Collinsella sp. | reverse complement strand
GGCTCGGCGCTGCGTGCCACCGGCAACAACGAGTACATGATCCGCGCCCTGGGCGTCAACACCAACTCCACCAAGATGATCGCCCTCGTGCTCTCCAACGCCCTTATCGGCCTTTCGGGCGCGCTCATCTGCCAGAGCCAGAAGTATGCTGACATTGGCATGGGCACCGGCGCCATCGTTATCGGTCTTGCTGCTATCGTCATCGGCGAGGTGCTCGGCCGCCTGCTGCCCGGCGGTCTGACTCAGTTTAGCGTCCGTCTTGCCTCTGCCGTCTTTGGCTCCGTGGTGTACTTCCTCATTCGCGCCATCGTGCTGCAGCTGGGCATGGACGCCAACGACATGAAGCTGCTCTCCGCCGTGATCGTTGCCGTGGCCCTGTGCGTGCCCGTGGTTTGGGAGCGCTATAAGCTCCGCAGCTCCTACACGAAGGGGGATGAGGCAGATGCTTAAGCTCTCGCACGTCAAGAAGACCTTTAACAAGGGCACCGTCACCGAGAAGCGCGCACTCACCGGCGTCGACCTCACCCTGAATGACGGCGACTTTGTGACCGTGATCGGCGGCAACGGCGCCGGCAAGTCCACGCTGCTCAACATGATTGCCGGCGTGTATCCGCTCGATTCGGGCGTTATTGAGCTCGACGGCAACGATATCTCGCGTCTGAGCGAGTCTCAGCGCGCCAAGTACCTGGGCCGAGTGTTCCAGGACCCCATGCGCGGCACCGCAGCCGACATGCAAATTGCCGAGAACCTGGCCCTCGCCAAGCGTCGCGGCCAGCGTCGCGGTCTTTCGTGGGGCGTCACCAAGGCCGAAAAGGACGAGTACGTTGAGCTGCTCAAGCGCCTGGACCTCGGTCTGGACACGCGCCTCAACGCCTAGGTCGGCCTGCTCTCGGGCGGCCAGCGCCAGGCACTCACCCTGCTGATGGCCACACTCACCAAGCCGCGCCTGCTGCTGCTCGACGAGCACACCGCGGCCCTCGACCCCAAGACGGCTTCGAAGGTGCTCAACCTGACCGAGGAGATCGTCGACGAGAACCACCTGACCACGCTCATGGTCACGCACAACATGAACGACGCCATCCGTCTGGGCAATCGCCTCATCATGATGCACGAGGGTCACGTGATCTACGACGTGGCAGGCGACGAAAAGAAGTCGCTCACCGTGGCCGACCTGCTGCAGAAGTTCGAGGAGGTCTCGGGTGGCGAGCTCGCCAACGACCGTATGCTGCTGAGCTAAAACCTGCCAATAAGTGCCAAAGAGGGACAGGTTTATTTTGGCAGGTTTTATCTGCGCAAACGTCAAAACCGCCGCAAAGGGACAGGCGCCCTTGCGGCGGTTTTCGCATATTATGTCGATAATCCAGCGTCAGCAGGGACCACTGGTCAAGAACTAAGGAAACTGCCATGAGAAGACTCCTCCCCCGTCTCGCCTTAACCGCCGCACTCCTCGCCGGCGCGCTCGCCGGCGCCCCAGCCTACGCCGCTGCGGCCACCCCTTCTCAAGTTATCGGCGCGTCCGATGTGATCGGACAGGCTTCTTGGTGGGTATCATGGTTGAACGATTATGAGGAGGTTTCCCTACATGGAATTGTTTGAGCCAATTCTTCATTTCTTTGCACAACGATGGGTCCACAACATCATCTGGGCAGGTATCTTGACCATCGGCACCGCCGTTGCCGCCAAGGTCGCGTCCAAGACCCTGTACCACCTACTCAACCGCGACGATAACCCACTCCCTTCATCAAGCATCTTCATCAACATCGCGCGCGCTGTCATCTGGATGATCGGCGGCAGTTTTATCCTCGACAACTGCTTTGGCATTAACGCAAACGCCCTCGTCGCCGCTCTTGGCGTCGGCGGCATCGCCATCTCACTCGGCTTTCAGGACACGCTGTCAAACCTCATCGGCGGCATGCAGGTGACCTTTATGGGCATCATCAAGCCCGGCGACAATATCGAGGTCGGCGGCGTGTCGGGCGTGGTCCAAGACATCACCTGGCGCCATACGACCATCGAGGACGCCTGCGGGCAGACCATCATCGTCCCCAACTCCAACATCTCCAAGAACACGCTCGTGCACCTCATGCCCTTTGGGCGCGTGGCCGTCCCCGTCGCGGTCAAGGACACGTCCAAGTGGGCTTCACTGGACGCGTTGGCAGATGAGCTCACCGACGCCACTAAGTCCGCCGTGCTTCCCATCTCGGGCTTTGACA
>USTC01000268.1 GCA_900557505.1 uncultured Collinsella sp. | reverse complement strand
TGATGCTCATCCTGACCAACGCCATCCTCACCGGCTGCGCCTGGGCCAGCATCGCCCGCGATCGCATCGCCCCGCGCGTCTTTGCGTTCGCCAAGCCCGACGCCCCCGCCCCCACCGGCAAGCTCGCCCGCCTGCGCGGCGCCTTTGTGGGCAAACCGCTCGTCGCCGCCGTCCTGTGCCTGCTGCTCGCCGGCGTTTTTGCGCTGCTGGGCATGGAGGTCTCATCCAACCACGACTTTACCTGGGTCTACCCCCTATGCATCCTGCTCGAGTGGGTCATCATCACCACGCTCATGGTCGGCCTGTTCTTCCTGTTCCAGCGCCACGGCGCAGCTCCCGCGGTCCTGGCCTTTGCCCTATTTGTCCTGGGCATTGCCGAGTTCTTCGTCATCACGTTTAAATCCATGCCCATCCAGCCGGGCGACCTTTCGGCCATCTCCACCGCCGCCGCGGTCGCCGGCACCGGCTACACCTTCTCGATCTCACTGTTCTGCGTGCTGTCCATGGGCTTTACCGCCATCGCCATGCTGCTGTGCGAGTACGCCGGCCTGGTGGCACCGCACCGTCAGAAGGGCGCCGCCAACGCCAAGCGCATGCTGCTCACCAACCTGCTCGTCGCCGTGCTGTGCCTGGGCGGCGTGACCGCGCACGTCACGCTTGTCGACTACTAAAACACCCTCGGCATCACCGTCTACACCTGGCGCCCGCTCGAGAGCTACTGGCGCGAGGGCTACCTGCCCGCTTTCATTAGCGCAGCGCAGTCCATCAAGCCGCCCAAACCCGCCGACTACTCCGTCGATGATGCCAAGGCCACGCTCAAAAAGTACGCCAAGGCCTACGACAAGTCCGACGCGGCCAAGAGTGACGAGCGCACCGCCGCAAAGGAGCAGTTCGACAGCGAGAAGCCCACGGTCATCGCCATCATGAACGAGACCTTCTCGGATCTGTCGATCTACCAGAACATGCGCGCCGGCTACGAGGGTCCGCAGTACTTTAAGAACCTGTCCAACTGCCTCAGCCGCGGCAAGCTCTACGTGAGCGCCTACGGCGGCGGCACCGCCAATACCGAGTTTGAGTTTATGACCGGCAACTCCATGGCCAACCTGGGCTCGGGTGTGTACCCCTACACCATCTACAACATGGAAACGACCGGGAACCTGGCAGAGCAGTTCAAATCGCTCGGCTATTCCACCACGGCCATGCACCCCAACCACGCCACCAACTGGAACCGCGAGAACGTGTACAAGGACTTTGGCTTTGACCAGTTCCTGTCCATCAACGACTTCCAGGGCGCCGACACCCTGCGCGGTATGGTGACCGACCAGGCGACCTACGACAAGATTCTTGAGCTGCTCGACCAGAACGCCGATCCTCAGTTTATCTTCGACGTGACCATGCAGAACCACTCGGGCTACGACACGGGCCTGCTGCCGGTCGACAAGCAGATGCATCTGAATATCGACACGACCGACCTGGACACCAAGACCGTCGAGGACGGCACGCTGTCCGATGTCGACGAGTATGTCTCGTGCATCGAGCAGTCCGACCAGGCGCTGCGCTACTTCCTCAACGCCCTGAGCAAGCTCGACCGTAAGGTGGTCGTGGTGTTCTGGGGCGACCACCAGCCGTTCTTCCCGTCCAAGTTCAACGACAAGTGGTTTACCGACGAGGACGACGCCACCCACCAGGAGCGCTTGTGGCAGACTGACTACATCATTTGGGCCAACTACGACGTTGCCGGTTGCAACCAGACGAGCGAGGTCGACGACCTGTCCACCAACTACCTGTCCACCCAGCTGATGCAGCTGATCGGCGCACCGCTGACCGACTACCAGAAAGCGCACATGACGCTGCGCGAGTCGCTGCCCGCCATCAACTCGGTCGGCTACGAGGACGCCAGCCTGCGCTGGGCGCTCTCCTCCAACGTCACCGGTGACGACGCTGCCGCAGCAGCCGCCACCAAGGCGCGCGAGGATTACGCCAAGATGCAGTACTACGAGATGTTCCGCGATGGCAAGAACGTCTATACGGAGCACTTCCAGACCGAGGCCAACGAGACCGACCCCAACCTGGCACCGGGTACGACCAAGATCAAGTAACGGCGCGTCTTAACTGGTTCGTCTGCCCGGCGGCGCGGAATGTAAGGTTCCCTGCTCGGACAGTCCTGCTCGCACGGAGAGCACATTAAGTGCTCTCCGGCTCGTGCGGAACTCG
>USTC01000267.1 GCA_900557505.1 uncultured Collinsella sp. | reverse complement strand
GTCAAGCTGGACCGTCTGCCCGAGGCCGTCCACTACCTGTACTACGAGCGCTACGGCTGGATTCCCGTGATTGTCGGCAACGACGAGCGCTCCCTGTGCGGCCGTTACGCCGTGTACTACGTCATCTCCATGGAGGGGGAGGACCCCGGCTGGGTTACCGTGCGTGCCGAGGTCGACCCCGCCAAGATGACGTTCCCGTCCGTGACGCCGTTCGTCCCCGCCTGCGTGTGGGGCGAGCGCGAGCTGCGCGACATGTTCGGCCTGATCCCCGAGGGACTGCCCGATCGTCGTCGCCTGGTGCTGCCCGACGATTGGCCCAGCGGCCTGTACCCGCTGCGCAAGGACTCCATGGACTACCGCTTCCGTCCCGCTCCCGCGAGCGACATGGAAAACTACGAGTTCTTGGCCGAGACCAAGGGCAAGGAGACGACGCTCGTCCCCATGGGCCCGTTGCACATTACCTCCGACGAGCCCGGCCACTTCCGCCTGTTCGTTGAGGGCGAGACGATCGTCGACGCCGACTACCGTCTGTTCTACGTGCACCGCGGCATGGAGAAGGTCGCCGAGACGCGCCTGAACTATGACGCCGTGACGTTCCTCGCCGACCGCATCTGCGGCATCTGCGGCTGCGCCCACTCGGTGGCCTATGCCGAGGCCGTCGAGCGCGCCCAGGGCATCCATGTTCCGCCGCGCGCCCAGTACATCCGCGCTATCATGCTCGAGGTCGAGCGTCTGCACTCGCACCTGCTCAATATTGGCCTCGCATCGCACTACACGGGCTTCGACTCCGGCTTCCAGCAGTTCTTCCGCGTCCGCGAGAAGTCCATGGACCTGGCCGAGAAGCTCTCCGGTCACCGCAAGACCTACGGCCTCAACGTGATCGGCGGTGTGCGTCGCGACATTTTGGCCGAGCAGAAGCTCTCCACGCTCACAACCATCCACCAGCTGCGCTCCGAGGTTCAGGAGCTCGTCGACGTCTTGCTCTCCACGCCCAACTTTATTGAGCGTACGAGTGGCATCGGCATTCTGGACCGCAAGATCGCTCGCGACTTCTCGCCGGTCGGCCCGCTCATGCGCGGCTCGGGCTATGCCCGCGACGTGCGCTTTGACCATCCGTTCGACGGCTACGCCGATCCGGATGTCCAAAAGATGCATGCCGCCACGGCCGACACCTGCGATGCCTTCGGCCGTACCGCCGTCCGCATCCAGGAGGTCTACGATTCGATTGACATGATCGAGACCATGCTCGAGAACTGCCCGTCGGGCCCCATCCTCACCACGGATTGGGAGTACACCCCGCACAAGTACGCCATCGGTGCCACCGAGGCGCCGCGCGGCGAGGACGTGCACTGGGCCATGCTCGGCAACAACCAGAAGTGCTACCGCTGGCGCGCCAAGGCCGCCACGTACAGCAACTGGCCGGTCCTGCGCTACATGTTCCGCGGCAACACCGTGGGCGACGCGGCGCTGATCGTCGGCTCGCTCGACCCGTGCTACTCCTGCACCGACCGCGTGACGGTGACCGATGTCGCCGCCAAGCGCGACCACGTGCTCGACAAGGAGCAGTTCGAGAACGTCTGGCGCGACAAGTCGCCGCTTGCGGGCGAGGGCACCATGGCCGCCCCGCTCGATGAGGAGGCGCTCTAATATGCTGAAGCTTTGGAAGGTTAACGCCAAGGCCGGCGACGCGACGGTCAAGTACCCGTTTGCGCCGTTCCCCACCAACAAGGACATGCGCGGCAAGCCCGAGCACAATGCCGAGCTCTGCATCGCCTGCGGTGCCTGCGGCGTGGCGTGCCCGGCCGATGCCATTCGCATGGACACCGACCTTGCGGCCGATACCATTACCTGGTCGATCGACTACGGCCGTTGCATCTTCTGCGGCCGTTGCGAGGAGGCCTGCCCCATGGAGGCCATCAAGCTCACCGAGGAGTTTGAGCTGGCCGTCATGAGCAAGGACGACCTCACCAGCAAGAGCGTCTACACGCTCGAGCACTGCTCGCGTTGCGGCAAGCCGTTTGCCCCGCACAAGGAAATCGACTACGCCAAGCGCCTGCTGCAAAAGGCCGGCGGCATGGAGGCTATCCAGGCCGCCCGTACCGTCGGTATGTGCCAGGAGTGCAAGCGCGAGCTCGACGCCCTGCGCGCCGCCTCGGCCGTAAAGACCGGCAACGCGCACGGCATGGCCGCCAACGAGACGCTTGCGTCCGGCGAGCCCCAGGGCCCCAG
>USTC01000266.1 GCA_900557505.1 uncultured Collinsella sp. | reverse complement strand
GGAGCCTGTGGAGCCGCCAGACCGGCGCATTTTTGGAGGCTTAAGGCCCCCGTACGTGGGACAATCGTTTCCGTGAAGTTATGTTTCTGCCGAGCCGAGGAGTCGTTATGCCACGCGAGACCAATGCCGCCAAACGCGAGCGCGCCATCGAGGTGTGCGAGCGTCTCAACCGTCGCTATGGCCCGGTCGAGTGCTTCTTGGACCACGAGAATCCCTTTAGGCTGCTCATCGCGGTGCTGCTCTCGGCGCAAACGACCGATGCGCAGGTCAACAAGGTGACGCCGCGGCTGTTTGCCCAGTGGCCCACGCCCGAGGCCATGGCCGGGGCGAGTGTTGCCGACGTGGCGGACACGATCAAGTCGCTTGGCTTCTACAAGAGCAAGGCCAAACACGCCGTGGAAGCGGCGCAGATGATCGTTGCCGATTACGGCGGTGTAGTGCCGGCGGATATGAAGGAGCTCGTCAAACTGCCGGGTGTGGGGCGCAAGACGGCGAACATCGTGCTCAACGTGGGGTATGGCATCGTGGAAGGCATCGCGGTGGATACGCACGTCAACCGTATCGCGCATCGCCTGATGCTGAGTCCCAAGACGCACGCCAAAGAGCCGCTCAAGACCGAGCAGGATCTGCTCAAGATCTTGCCGCACGAGTATTGGGAGTCGGTCAATCACCAGTGGATCACCTTTGGCCGCGAAATCTGCGACGCCCGCAAACCCAAGTGCGACGAGTGTCCGCTGGCTGATCTTTGCCCCAGCGTACGGGTGGGCTAGGTTGCAAGGGCAGGGTGCCGCGCCAGGGTAAAACAACCATAATTGCAAAGTAGACGTTGCCACAACTATAAAGTAGGAATTGCCATAATTGCAAAGTAGCGCAGGTGGAAGCTGATAATTAAAGCTGTCCGATCAGCCTATTTTGTGCCGAGGGCATTCGGGCATGCGCGTTTTGGGGTAGCTGTTCGGCGCGCGCTGGTGTGCCCACCTCATGCGCTACCATGACAGGCAACGAATTTGACGAACGACCCGCCGAGCTTGCCTCGGCGGGCTTTTGGCGTTGCAATGCCGGAGGAACAGCATGCTCATTCACCGTATAGCCGCGCAGCTCTATACTGCCGAGGCACTGCAGACCGTCGAGGCCGGGCTCGATTCTGGCGAGGACGTGACGCTGGCCGTGTCTCAGTCGGGCCGAACGCTCATGGCGGCCGCCCAGTTTGCGCGTCGTCCGCGCCCCACGGTCTACATCGTGAGTGGCGAGGATGCGGCTGATCGCGCCGCACGTAGCCTTGCCGCCTATGTGGGCCTGGCGCACGTGTGCCGCTTTCCCGAGCGCAAGGACTATCCTTGGCGCGAGCAGGCGCCCGACGACGCTGTGGTGGCCCAGCGCTGCGAGGCGCTCGGGCGTATCGTGCGCGGGGACAACTGCATCATGGTCGCCTCGGCTCGCGCACTGCTGCGCTGCGTGCCGCCGGTCGAGAGCCACTACTGGGAGTCCACTACTTTTGCGGTGGGCGAGGAAATTCCTTTTGACGAGGTGCCGCAGCGTCTGGCGGGCATGGGCTACACCAATGCCGGCGCTGCCGACGCGCCCGGCCTGTTCCGTGTGCACGGCGACACCGTCGAGGTGTTTCCCGCACAGGAAAAAGCGCCTGTGCGCATTGAGTTTTTCGGCGACGAGATCGACCGCATCCGCCGCATGGTGAGTTCAACGGGCCAGACCATCGGCAACGAGGACAGCATCGAGATCTTCCCGTGCCGCGAGCTGGCGCTTACCGACGAGGCCGTCCACAACATGCATGTGGCGCTCTACCGCGCCAGCCAGGACGACAGCAAGTTGGCGGCGCTGCTCGAGATGGTGGATGCGCGCATCGTCACGCCTGAGCTCGACCGCTTTTTGCCGGTGATGTACGGCCAGACCGTGAGCCCGCTATCGCATGTGAGCGGCAAGGCGCTCGTGGTTCTGTCCGAGCCGCGCTCGCTGTTCGACGATTGCCTGCGCGCCTACGAGGATATCGAGGCACGTGCCGGCGAGGCGGGGGTCGACCGTCTGGACGGCCTGTACGTGCGTGCCCAGCAACTCGACTTTGGTTCCCAGCAACGCCTGAACTATGTGAGTCTCATCCGCGCCGGCGGTGCGGTGACGGCCGAGCTCAAGATTGAGCAGCCTGCCATCGCAGGCTCGGACAACCGTTTTATGACGCGCATCCAGGAGGTCGTGGGCAAGCGCTATGCCTGCGTGTTTGC
>USTC01000265.1 GCA_900557505.1 uncultured Collinsella sp. | reverse complement strand
GGGGGAGGCGGAGCGGGCCGGCTGCCACGAATGCCGCGCAGGCGGCGACGAGCAAAACGAGCGCACCGATCATGATGAGGGCAACGTTGCCCGAGGTCACAAGGGCAAGCGAGATGCCCGATGTAGTGAATGCGCATGCATTGTTGGCGGCGCGTCCCATGCCGGCCCAGAGAGCGGGCGCATGCATGTGCGGTGCCAGCTGTGTAAAGGTGGCGGTAAAGAACGTGACAAAAAAGCCCGAGCTCAGGTAAAAGACGACAAGGCCCAGGTTGGGATCGGCGCCGGCCTCCACGGCCAGGATGGAAATGGTCGAGAGCACGGCGATGCCGAGCATGACAAGTCCCATGTAGCGGCGCTCGGCAAGATCAAAGATAAGACCGGCGGCAAGGCCGCTTGCCGCCAAAAAGAGGCGCGGCCAGGTCTGCACGGCAATGGTGCCGTGGGCGTTGGAGAGTGTGACCACGTTGTCGAGGGTCGAGAACAAGCAGGCAAGAACCATGACGAGCACGATGCTCCAGCATGCCTGTTTGACGAGGGCATGTGAGGGCTCGGCAAAGGGATTGATGGCGGGGCAGGAGCTCTCAGCAGCCTTTTGGGGAACGACGATGAGGGCGGAGATGGCGATAGTCGCTGTGCCAAGGACAATGAGCTCTGCGATGCCGCCGCAATTGAGCAGGTTGACGGCGAACTGCATCAGGATGCCCGCGGCATAGGCTGCTCCTGCGCCAGTGGCGAGTTTGGGGTCATCCTGGAATGTCAACGAAAAGGCGTGGTGAGCAGCGGCACCCAGCAGGCCGAGTCCAAGGAATGCCACGCAGCCCAGAATCTCGAGGGCAAGCGGGGCCGTAGGGAACTGAATTTGGGTCAGGCCCACGATGACGATAGGGACGGCGGCGGCGTTGACGGCTGCCAGTGAGCGGCCTTTGCGCTGTGCGAGCCCGAGCAGCGGCGCGTATCCGATAAAGCCGAGCACGCTCGCACCTAGAATAAAACCCTGTGCGATTACAACGCGTTCGGCACCGGCGAGAAGGCCGACGTTGACGTCGAAGCGAAACTCGGCGGCAAGGAAGGCGAAGGTGAAGAGCGCGAGTGCCAGAAGCGCGTTGATTTTAGGCCTGTTCAGGTTCAAGGACGGTCCTTTGGGTGGACGAATGATCGTGTCCTCGATTGTAGCGTCCCTGGGACGTGTGTGGCGATGGCGAAGTCATATTGGATTAAACCGCAGGTAGCAATAGGGGTTCGTATCTACGAACCTAGGCATATGGAATCGCTGGTCGCACCTTGGTGGTACAGGACCACCACAAAGGGGACAGGCACCTTTGTGGTGGTATGCCCCTACGACCAAGGAGGCCGTTATGAACGGAAGGCACTTCGGTAAGCAAACTCAGCGTGAGCGAACCTGCTTGCTGGCTCACGGTACTTGGCGTTGTGTGGGTGCCAAAATGGCTTGCGCCGGCGCGTGTGCGCTTATGGTCGGCCAGCTGCTGCTGCCGAGCGTGGCGCTGGCGACGGAATGCGCCGATTCCGCCGCTGGGACGGATGAAGTTGCCGCGGCTCCGGTGACGCCGACGGTTGCGGAGGATACGGCCGCAACGACCGCACCAGCCGCTTCGACCGCGCCTGCAACCGATGCTGCTCCGGCGGTGCAAGCCACCGCTGAGCCTCAGCAGACGGCCCCGACTGGCGCCACCGATGAATCCAACGATGCGGCACCCGCTGAACAAAATACTCCCAGCGACAACGCCGCCACGCCGGCGAATGACGCCATCATGCCCTGTGGTGTGACCGATGTTGTTGGCGGCAGCAGCGTTAGGGTCAATACGACCGCGGTTTCCCACTACACGAACTGCGGGCTTCCGGGCAACATCACGCTCGAAAAGGGTCAGTCGTACACCTATGATTTTCCCGATGTTGAGGGCGGCATGCCGGATGAGCCGCTCTGCGAACTTGTCGAAACCAAGTACTACCGGGCCGATGCTGCTTCGGGCACCCTGGTTGAAGTCCAGGACACATCTATGTCCGATGTGACGGCCCGCTTTGAGCCTGTTGGCGATCACATGAGGCTGACGCTGACCTTTACGGGTGGCGCGGCAGGCGGCTCGTATCGACTCACGCGCAATGAGGATCTTTATATTGGCGCGGCACTGACGTATACCGGAACTGACTATGAAGGCAGCTCGACTATCCTCAACGAAACCAGGTACGATTATTACCTCCGCTACGTCATCAAGAGCGAAATTA
>USTC01000264.1 GCA_900557505.1 uncultured Collinsella sp. | reverse complement strand
CGAGTTTGCCATGGTGCTGCAGGATACCTGGCTGTTTAACGGTACCATCCGCGAGAACATCCGCTACGGACGCCCCGACGCGAGCGATGCCGAGGTCGAGGCCGCCGCACGCGCCGCACGCTGCGATCACTTTATCCATACGCTCGCCGGCGGCTACGACTTTATGATCAACGAGGAAGGCACCAACCTGTCGCAGGGCCAGCGCCAACTCGTGACCATCGCCCGTGCCATTTTGGCCGACCGCCCGGCGCTGATTTTGGACGAGGCGACCTCCAACGTGGATACCCGTACCGAGGAGCTTATTCAGCGCGCCATGGATGCGCTGATGCAGGGCCGCACCAGCTTTGTCATCGCGCACCGCCTGTCCACGATCCGCAACGCCGACGTGATCTTGGTGATCCGCGACGGCGACATCGTCGAGAAGGGCACACACGACGAGTTGCTCGCCCAGGGTGGCTTCTACGCCGACCTGTACAACTCGCAGTTCGACGAGGCGGCGTAACAACCGGCGGCAAACAACCGCAATACCCAAAAACGGGGGCGCAGAATGAACTGCGCCCCCGTTTTGTGTCCTTTGGGCCTCGAAACGCCTCCCCTGGGGCCTGATTGACGCTCTCCCTCAAGGCCCCGTGGGCAAAAAAGGGCAAATATGAGTACTGTTACCTTTTTAGTAGCAGCCAAAACCGCCTCAAATGGCCTCTTTACGGCCTCTATACGCCTTCAAATTAATCAAAACGCCCGTTAGTATGCTTCTGTGTGCCAACGTTAATGAACACATTGGCTGTTGTGTCTATTATCTTGTAAGGTCGATATGATACTACGCCAGCAACAGTACTCATATTTGGCATTTTTTGCCCACGGGGTATGCCGCAGGAGATCCAACTTGCTCCAGCGTGCCGTACACCGGCCCTCCCCTTCCGGCGAGTGCCGACATTTCCCCAGATAAAACCGACCAAAATAAACCTGTCCCTTTTTGGCAGGTTTCGGGGTGACAAGGGCTTGCACTTTAGCGTGCGACAGCGGATAATGCCGAGCATTCGACAATTCACACTTTGACTTATTTGATTGAGGAGGCCCCTATGGCCATGGAATTCAAACGCAAGTTGCCGATCCCCATGGAGATCCGCGAGGAAATGCCGCTTTCTGCCGAGCTTACCGCCAAAAAGCAGGCATTTGACGCCGAGGTCGCCAAAGTCTTTACCGGCGAGGACGCACGTAAGGTGCTCATCATCGGCCCGTGCTCTGCCGACCGCGAGGATTCGGTGCTTGAGTACATGAACCGACTGGCCAAGACCGCCGAGGAGGTCAAGGACAAGCTCATCATCATTCCGCGCGTCTACACCAACAAGCCGCGCACCAAGGGCACCGGCTACAAGGGCCTGCTGCACAACCCCGACCCCGAGGCGCCCGATGACCTGCTCGAAGGCGTTAAGGCCATTCGCCATATGCACCTGCGCGTCATCGAGGAGACCGGTTTCTTTACCGCCGACGAGATGCTCTACCCGTCCAACTACCAGTACCTCGTTGACCTGCTGAGCTATGTTGCCGTGGGCGCGCGCTCGGTCGAAAACCAGGAGCATCGCCTGGTGTCGAGCGGCATTTCGGTGCCCGTCGGCATGAAAAATCCCACCGCTGGTTCCACCACCGTCATGCTCAACTCCATCTACGCTGCCCAGGCACATCAGAGCTTTATCTTCCGCAACTGGGAAGTTGAGTGCGACGGCAATCCGCTCGCACACGCCGTCATGCGTGGCTACATCGGTCTCGACGGTCGTACCTACCCCAACTACCACTACGAACACCTGGAACGCCTGGCCGAACGCTATACCGAGCATGCCGGCTACGCCAACCCGGCGGCGGTCATCGACTGCAACCACGACAACTCGGGCAAGCGCCCGCTGGAGCAGTACCGCATTTGCAAGGAGGTGCTCGACAGCTGCCGCCGCAACGAGTCCATCTCCAAGCTGGTCAAGGGCTTTATGATCGAGTCTTACCTTGAGGACGGCAACCAGCCGGTCGATGGCGGCGTCTTTGGCAAGTCCATCACCGACCCGTGCCTAGGCTGGGAAAAGACCGATTACCTCATCCACGAGATCGCAGAACGGATTTAGTTGCGCGGTTTTACCAAACCGCGTAACGGCTCGACGCTGCGCGGGCCGCATTTGGACAATCTGACGTTCGGCTTCAGGGGCGCGACCAGAAGGTCAGCGCCCTTTCGTTTCACGTCACCTTGTCTCAAATGC
>USTC01000263.1 GCA_900557505.1 uncultured Collinsella sp. | reverse complement strand
TGGAGGCGCGACGGTCGCTCACCATGTCGCAGATCGAGGTATCGGGCTCATGCCCAATGCCCGTCACCACGGGCACGGGACAGGCTGCCACCGCACGGGCAAGCTCCTCGTCGTTAAAGGTCATGAGGTCCTCGAAGGAACCGCCGCCACGCACGAGCAAAATGCAATCGGGCGCCGGCGTAATGGCAGCGGCACGACGCAAGCCTTCAATAAGCTCTGCCGGCGCACCCTCGCCCTGGACCTTTGCGCCCACGCAGACAAGCTCGACGAGCGGGTTGCGACGGCGCAGCGTACGCTTGACGTCGTCGATTACGGCGCCCGAAAGCGAGGTGACAACCGCCACGCGCGAGCAAAACACCGGGATGCGGCGCTTGCGCGCTTCGTCCATCAGGCCCTCGCGGCGTAGCTTTTCGGCCAACTGAGCCACCTGCTGACGCAGCAAGCCCTCCCCCGCCAGCGAGAACGAGCGGGCGACGAAGCTCATGCGACCCGTAGGCTTGTAGAGATTGAAGCTGCCCTTAAAGCTTACCTGCATGCCGTCGCGCAGATCGAAGGTGCGCTTAAGGTAGGCGCCCTTCCAGATGATGCAGTCGACGGCCGCCGAGTCGTCCTTGATTTGGAAGTAGCAGTGGCCGCTTCGGGCATTGGGACCACGAAAACCCGTGACCTCACCCAAAACGCTCAGCTGCGGAATGGCATCGAGCGCGCCGGCGGCGATCTCCACCGCTTGGCTCACGCTGAGCTCTTTGCGCTCCTGCTCGTCCGAACCGTCGAACTCGGCGGAAACGGCATTGCCGGTTAGGTTCCAGCCTGCCACGCAGCCTCCTTTCGTTATCGCGCACAGAGGCTCCGGCCCCGTGCAAATTTAAGTCCAACACATAGTACAGCGCCGCGAGGACACGAATCCCCGCGGCGCCTGCCTGCCCTATTTGTTATCGGTTGGAGTTTCTGTTGTAACGAGCCATAAGGTAGAGCAGTTGGATGATCGAAGTGAGCGCCGCCGCCACGTAGGTGAGCGCGGCTGCCGTCAGCACCTTCTTGGCACCGTTGACCTGCTTGGAACTCATGCCCGACTGCTCGATATACGCCACGGCGCGGCGACTGGCATCAATCTCGACCGGCAGCGTAACGAGTTGGAACAGCACACTAAACGAGAAGAAGACCAGCGCGAGGGTCGTGAGTCCCGCGATGTTCATGAACAAGCCCATGAGCAGCACGATCGTCCAGGTGTTCTGGGTAAAGTTGACGACGGGGACCAAAGCGGTGCGTACCTTCATCATGGCATAGCCGCTTTGGCGCTGGGCGGCATGGCCCGCCTCGTGACAGGCGACGGCAACGCTTGCGACCGACCCGCCCGAACGGTTGGCATCCGACAGATACAGGTTGTTGTCCTGCGGGTTGTAATGATCGGTGAGCTCGCCGGCAATGCCCTTGATGCCCACGGCGCTACAACCGTTGGCATTGAGCATGCGGCGAGCGACCGTGGCACCCGTATCGCCGTCCGAGCGCACCTTGGACCACGTCTTGTACGTCGAGTTGATATAGCTCTGCGCGGCAAGGCCAAGCACCGTGCAGACAAGAACAACCAGCAGGTACAGCGGGTCAATGCCAAAGCCGTATCCATAGTAATAAGGCATGCGAATTCCTCCGAATCGAGTTACACGTTGGAGGCATTCTACCCACTCAGCCGGCTAGGCTTCCCTATAACAGTTCAATCTTTCCGTCCTTCACGGTGAGCCCCATATTGCCGGAAAGCAGATCGTCCAGACGCGAACCCACGAGCTCAAAGCGCCAGCCTTCGCGCAGGGGGCTCTGCTCGGGATGCTCAATATAGTCGGCCAGGTCATCGCGCGAGGCAATGACCGAGGTCGCCACGCCCGAGCGCTCGGCAACCAGGCGAATGAGCGCATACATCAGGTCCGTCACGCTCTCCAACTCCGGCGAAATCTGACGGTGCCCGCGCACCATGAGCGGCAGGCGATCGTGCGGGCAGCTCGCACCGCGCTTAATGGCCATGAGTGCGCCGTCCACGTCGCGCTCCCCCAGCTGATCGGTACCGCGGATGCTACGGAACTCCTCAACACGCACGGGATTGCGCTTGACGAGCGCCAGCAGCGTATCGTCGGACATGACCCACTTGCGCGGGATGTTGCGCCGCTCGGCGCGGTCCTCACGCCAGGCGGCAAGCTCGCGCGCAATGCCCAGCTGATGGCGGCTGCAGGAGTTGATGCGCTTGACCTTGCGGAATGCCTCATGGCGGCGG
>USTC01000262.1 GCA_900557505.1 uncultured Collinsella sp. | reverse complement strand
GCCGGCGATCTGCTGCGCGAGGAGGCCGAGCTGGATCAGCGCCCGCGCGTTGGCGACGATGCCGAGCTGTTCGAGCGCCTGCGTGCCCTGCGCAAGGAGATTTCGACCGAGCTGGAGATGGCGCCGTATATGGTCTTTTCCGACAAGGCCCTGCGCGGCCTGTGCCGCCTACGCCCACAGACGCGCGACGAGCTTATCCAGGTCAACGGCATCGGCGAGAAAAAGGCCGACGCCTTTGGCGAGCAGGTTATGATTGAAGAATTTGAGTCCGAGCATGCGCGGGATGGGGCATAACGATGGCAACCGATAGCAAGACCGAACGTTCCGAGCGCGCCGAGGTGTCCGCCGTGCCGCTATACCAGCAGGTCATGGATGACCTGAAGGGCGAGATCGCGCGCGGCGTGTACGCTGCCGGCTCGCGCATTCCTTCCGAGATGGAGCTCGCGAAGTACTACGGCGTGGGACGCATCACCGTGCGCCGCGCCATCGAGGAGCTGTCGCGTGCGGGGTATCTCAACCGCCAGCAGGGGAGGGGCACCTTTGTGTGCGCGCCCAAGCTCAAGCGCAAGATTCGCCAGAAGGGTGACGTCCAGAGCTTTACTGAGGGTTGTGCTGCCAACGACATGGTGCCGGGTGCGCGTCTGGTGTCGCGCACGGTGGTCGCGGCGACGCACGAGGATGCGGCGTTCTTTGGCGTGGAGCCCGGCTGTGAGCTTATCGTGGTCGAGCGCGTGCGCACAGCCGACGGCATCCCTGTCATGCTTGAGAACAACGCCTTTGTGCTCGCCGACCATCCCTACCTGCAGACGCTGGCCGATGAGGACCTTTCCGATAACTCAATCTTTGCGCTCGTCGCCGAGCATTCGGGTCGCGCGCCGCTCAAGTCCGACCCCTGCACCGTGGAGATTGCGCTTGCCGATGCTCAGGCGGCCCCGCTGTTGGAGGTGCCGGTCGGTGAGCCGCTCTTTTATATGGAGGCGTACTTTACCGATGAGGACGAGCGCCCCTTGCTGCTCGGCCGCCAAAAGATCGTGGGCTCGCGCTACGTCTTCGACATCTAACGTCCACAGATAGAACAACATAGAACAAATTTGCTAAGATGACTTCACGGGCGTTGTTGCACGTGTTATAAATAGGACAACATAGAACGACCGAAGGTACAAGCTGTCGCTGTTCAAAACCGCCGCACAAGGAGGGGCATCACCATGAACGCACATGATCTGGTTCAGGAAATCATCGAGCACAAGGGCAAGATCGAGAATGTCTTTTGGATCGCCTGCGGCGGTTCGATGATCGACCTGATGCCGGCCAACGAGCTGCTCAAGCGCGAAGCCACCACGTTTACCTCGACGGTCTACACGGCACGCGAGTTCTGCCTGATGGCCCCCAAGAGCCTAGGGCCGAAGTCGCTCGTCATCGCCTGCAGCCACAGCGGCAACACGCAGGAGGTCGTCGACGGCTGCGAGGTGGCGCTGGCCGCCGGTGCCGAGGTCATTGCCCTTACCGACTGCGAGGGCGCAAAGATCGACAACGGCAAGTGGACCACCTGGGTCTACCCCTGGGGCGAGGGCGTGCCGCAGGCCGAGGTGCCTCAGGGTATCGGCGCCCTGATGGCTGCCGAGCTGCTCGACCAGCAGGAGGGTTACGAGGCGCTTGCCGACATGTACGCCGGCCTTAAGCAGATGGATGCCCTGCTGCCCGCTGCTCGCGAGAAGGTCAACGCCGAGCTGGGCGCCCGCTTTGCCGAGCTCTGCCAGCAGCACAAGTTCTTCTATATCCTGGGCTCCGGCCCCAACTTTAGCCAGACCTACGCCATGGCCATCTGCTCGCTCATGGAGATGCAGTGGCAGCACTGCTGCTATATTCACTCCGGCGAGTACTTCCACGGCCCGTTCGAGGCCACCGAGCCCGGCGTGTTCTACTTTGTGCAACTCGGATCGGGGGAGTGCCGCCCCATGGAGGAGCGCGCGCTTGCATTCCTCAACACGCACACCGATACAGTCATGGTGCTCGATGCGCTCGAGTACGGCGTGGGTGAAGTGCCTGCCAGCGTGCGTTCGTTCCTGGAGCCGATCTTCTTCTACAACATGAGCTGCGAGCTGCGCGCCGCCCGCGGCAAGGTCTTCGACCACAGCCCCGAGGCTCGTCGCTACATGGGCATCGAGCAGTACTAGGCACCGGGAAAAGTATTCACCTTCGATTCGCAAGGGCACTGCGTGAGTCAAAAAAGCGGGCCGCGCCGGGGATTTCCGGCGCGGCCCGC
>USTC01000261.1 GCA_900557505.1 uncultured Collinsella sp. | reverse complement strand
CAGCCGGTCGGCGTATTCCAGTTGTACGCACCGTCCGCACCCGTTGCAAGCGGATTGTCCTGCTCATACTCCTCGGCATCCCAACGCACTGCATTGGTACCGGCCGCATCGTCGGCGCCCCACAGTTCAACCGTCGCGCCTTCAACCGTATTGGACAGTAGGCCCTCGTACACCACGCCCGCAGGGTCGGGTGCAGCCTTGGCAGCCACATTGCGATAACGCGCCTCAAAGATCGACTGCATCTTCTCGTCCGAGATCAAGCCGTCCTTGTTGGCCTTGTAGACCTCGGCATCGGTCAGCTCGCCCCAGTTGACCGTAATACGATTCTGGCACGCGCGCTCCACCTGCTCGCAGGCAACATCGTAGGCGCATTCGGCATTGGTCAGCTTAATCGCGCGCTCCGAACCCACGCTGGTCGAAGCCGCGTCATAGGCAGCGCCCATCACGGTACCCGCCGAACCGGCCGTCAGCACGCCGGCGATTGTCATAATGGAGCCCACCGCCACATCGGTGCTATCGTGGCAGAGCTGGCGATACAGCAGATCCTCAAACGCACGCGCCTTCTCCATGGCGTCGCGCAGCGCGTAAATGCACTTCCAGTCGTCCTCGGTCTTCTCGGGCTTGGCAAGCAGGCGCGTATGCTGAAGCTCATAGCCCTCGCGCTCGCCCTTCACCTTCTGCATACGGACGTTCACGTTCTCCCAGTTCTTGCTGGCATCGTTCACGCCGTAAATGCCGGTAAAGATGCCGATGCCCTGGGTCGCCGCGGGAAACGCCTGGCCGGCCGCCTTCCACGCATCGGTCTTAAAGACCTGTCCGAACATCTCGCACTCGATCTTATAGCTCTTGAGCGAACGGATCGTGCGGATGAGCTTCATATGGGCGCTCACGTCGCCGTTGCGCTTCCAGGCCATGAGCCATCCGCGCACTTTGGAGTTGTTGAGGCTATGGACCACATTCCAGTTGTCGTACAGGTCGTCCAGAATGTCGCACTGCATGGCGATCGAGTTAAACAGAAGCGCCTGGTTCTTGTTGTTATTGGAGTTCTCGATAAATTCCGACTCGATATAGGCCGTCTGCTCGCCATCGGGCGCGGCGACCTTAAAGCCCTTGACGGTATCGTCGTCAGCCGCCTTGTAGCTCAGCGAGCTGCCGAGCGCCTGACCCAAATCGTTAAACCCGCTCGTCGACTGACCGTTGTACTCGCTGGCCTTAATGCCCGCACACTTGTTGAGCGCCGCAGCGGTTGCGTCATTCCAGCTTCCGTATTGGTTGAGCTGGCCGATACCCATCGACTGGCCCACCAGATCCTCGGCCTGCTGGGCAATAAACTCCGCTCGCGATGCATGGTCGACGAGCTCCTTGATGGCGGCCGCATCCGCAGCGTTCGCGCCCTGGGCTGCCGCGAGTTCCTGATACCAATCCTCGCTGGTGCCGTAAGCATCCTCAAAGATCATCTTGTCCACATTGACGCCATAGCTGTCACCCTGCTGGGTCAGCAGCGCCGACGACCCGCCGACCGCGGCCTTGAGCTCAGCCGCAAACTGCGCGGCCTCGCCGTTGCCAGCACCATCACCCTCGCCGTCGCTGGCGGCAGGGGCGCGACGAGCCTTACGGGCAGCTCCACCTTGGGCTTCGTCCTCTTTACCGTTCTCGTCCTCCTCGGCAAACGCATCGGCGACCATCTGGTCAATCGCGTCGTTAAAGGCCTCATCGACATCATTAAACGAGTTATCCATCATATACTCGTGCCACTGCTGCACGGCATTCGAGAACTCCTGCTGGCGCTCCTCGGCCGCGGCGGAATGCTTTTTGGCCGAAGCGTTGGCGTCAAAACTCAGCATGGTCATAAGCTGAGCATTGGAGATGCGGTAGGTCTGCGGCATAAAGATCTGCTCAAAGTTGCCGCAGTTCACATAGGTCGAGTCATTCGCCTTGTTAAACTCGTCGAGCAGCTTAAGGTAACCCTCGTCCACATACTCCGCGACATAGCGCACACGGGTGCCCTCGCGCGACTTTTGAGTCAGAGGAATCGTCACCGTCTTGCCATCCACGCAGTCCACGTACAGGTCGAGCGTGTCGGCGGCCTCTTCGTTTCCCACCTCGAGCGTGATGTCAAAGGTCCAGTAGGCGTTCTTCTTTTGTGGCAGATGATGGAAGGTCCACAGGCTCTTGCCGGTGTCCTTGCCGTCCTTGACCAAGTTTTGCGTACCGCCACGATACGTCACATCAAAGTTCCAGACCGAAGCGCCCGGAACATAGCGCACATA
>USTC01000260.1 GCA_900557505.1 uncultured Collinsella sp. | reverse complement strand
GGGCGTCGGCAACCCTACCACGCTCGTGCGCGGCGTTGGCGTGGGCATCGACATGTTCGACTGCGTGCTGCCGACGCGCACCGGCCGCATGGGTACGGCGTTCTCCAGTGAAGGCCGCCTCAACTTCCGCAACGCCCGCTTTGCGCACGACGACGGCCCCATCGACCCCACCTGCACCTGCCCGGTGTGCACGGGCGGCTACAGCCGCGCGCTCATCCGTCACATGGTCACGCAGAAGGAGATGCTCGGCGGTATTCTGCTGTCGATGCACAACATCTACTACCTGCTCAACCTTATGCAGCGTGCCCGCCAGGCCATTATCGAGGGCCGCTACGGCGCGTTTGTGAGCGACTGGATGAACAGTCCTGCGGCGGTGGACTACTAAGAGCGGCGCGGGCGCTTGCAGAGCGCGGGCAACGGCAAGGGGCGAGCGCCGGCCGGTCATCACGTTCGCTAACACCGTCTGCGCGACCGCTGACCGATAGCTTGCAAGCACTTGATGCATCGTGGGTACCATACCGAATAGTTGATGTTCGGGCGGGTGTTTGGCGCATGGCGTCGACCCCGCCCGTTTTTCTTTTTCTCGATAGGAGTACCCATGATTAAGAACGAGAATGTCGAGGGCGAGCCTGCCTACGACGAGACGTACCGCCGCGGCCCCGTGGTTATGCGCGGCCCCATGATTCCTAAGGACAACACCTACGCCAACCTGCTGGCGCCCGAGGAGTCGACCGACTGGCTGCATGCTGATCCGTGGCGCGTGCTGCGCATCCAGGCCGAGTTTGTCGATGGCTTTGGCGCACTTGCCGAGCTCGGGCCCGCTGTGACCATCTTCGGTAGCGCTCGCACGCCCAAGACCGATCCGCTCTACAAGGCGGCGCGTACCGTCGGGCGCAAGATCGCACAACGTGGCGTGGCGGTCATCACCGGTGGCGGCCCCGGCATCATGGAAGCGGCCAACAGGGGAGCGGCAAGTGTCAACGGCAAGTCAGTTGGCCTGGGCATTGAATTGCCGCACGAGCAGGGGCTCAATAAATACGTGAACCTCGGCATGGACTTCCGTTACTTCTTTGTGCGCAAGACCATGTTCGTCAAATACAGCTCGGGCGCCATCGTGTTTCCCGGAGGTTTTGGCACGCTCGACGAAATGTTCGAGGTGCTCACGCTGGTGCAGACACACAAGGTCAAGCGCATGCCGCTCGTTTTGGTGGGCACCGAGTACTGGCAGGGCCTATTCGACTGGCTTAACGGTCCGGTGATGGACGCCGGTATGATCAGCCCGCTCGATCCGGAGCTGGTGCACATTACCGACGACCTCAACGAAGCCGTCGACATTGCGCTCGGCGGGCTGATGTAGAGCAATCGTGCCCACCGCGACATGGATATGCATGGCAATCTGATGCTATCTAACGTCAGTTTGCCATCTAAACTGGGTATACTGATGTAAAAGATGAGGCGAGGAGGTCGCGTATGTCTACTGCAACGGTTAAGCCCACGACGGTTCGCATCGAAGAGGGGCTCAAGGAACAGGCGACTGAGTTCTTGGACTCAGTTGGCTTGAGTCTCAATTCGTATCTCAACCTTGCTGTTCGGCAGCTGGTAAATCAGCGAAAGATTCCTTTTGAGATTGTAGGAAGGGCGGAGGTGCCCAACGAGGCGACGAGGCGTGCCATGGTAATCGCCGAGGCTCATGAGTTGGGGATTTTGCCGGACGATAGCCCGTCATTCAACGACGCTGATGAGCTTATGTCATTTCTTGATGAGGAATAGCGATGTTCGAGATCAAAGTCGAGGCTCAATTTAAGGCGGACTACAAACGAACGATGCGCATGCATCCGCAGCTAAAGAGTGAGTTTAAAGCGGCGGTTGCAGAGCTTGTGGCTCATGGGTCGCTTCCGGCGGAGTACGGCGCCCACGAGCTCTCAAACCCGGGCGGCAATTACAACGGCCACATCGATTTCCACCTATCCGATGGCTTGGTCGATGTGGTCGTTCTATATCTGCCCCATAAGACTAACCCAGTGATCAGGCTGGTGCGAATGGGCACTCATCAGGAGCTTTTTCAGGGTCCGCTGGGCTGATCGCCGATTTCTAAGTTGCGGTGGAATAGGGATTGATTTGCGGCTGATAAGCCAAAAACAGTCCCTATTTCACCGCAACTGATGTGGGTGTCCCTAGTGAGTTGGCTGGTAGCGGGGGCAGTAGCTGATGGCGATGGCGTCGACGCCTACGTGGGTCGCGATGGTGCAGCCGATGGGGCCAGTGCCGGCGTC
>USTC01000259.1 GCA_900557505.1 uncultured Collinsella sp. | reverse complement strand
CGTCCACGTCTTCACTCCCGAAGCCCGCGACTTCTACCGCCTAGAAAAGCTCTGGGGCGACGCTCCCCAGCTCCCCCTCAACCTCCTCTAGGACCTTATTTGGGCTGGGGCTTCTCTTAGGCTACCCTCTACCGTTCGCCGGGCAGTTGCACTACCTGCAGCTGCCCGGCTTTCTTTTTGCCTAAAGGCGGTTAATCGGCGGTTAATCGTTGAAGCGGGATTGGCGGCCGAAGGATAGGGCGGTGTCGCCGAATTTGTCTCGGACGGCGTCGATGGCGACGGAGAGGTCGCGGCGGTCGCTGGATTGGGCTCCGCGGTCATCAATCTCGCAGAACAGGTCGGTTTGGATACCGCCTTGGTGGTTGAAGTCGCTCATGCCGATACCCGCCAGACGCACGTGCATGCCTTCTTGCCAGATATTGTCGAGCAGCTCGAGCGCTACGGCCACAAAGATGTTCTCATCGTCGGTGGGGTGGGGCAAGCGGCGCTGTGCCGTGCGTCCGCTGCCATACGAATACTTGAGCTTGAGCGTTACGGTTCCGCCCGTTAGCCCCTGACGGCGCAGGCGGCGCCCAATCGACTCGCCGAGCAGCGCGATTGCCGCCTCAATGTCACCACGCTCAGTCAAATCCTTCGCAAAGGTGCGCTCATTGCTTACCGATTTAACTTTACGTTCCTCATCCAGGCTGGTGACCTCGGATACTTCGAGCCCCAAGGCACGTTGACGCATGCACTCGCCATTCACGCCAAAGATTGCAGCCAGGGTGGACTCTGGCGCGCGTGAAAGTTCGCCGAGCGTATAGATGCGCATGCGGCGCAGTCGCTCCTCGGCCGAGCGCCCGATGCCGCTCATGGCAGATACCGGCAGCGCGGCCAAAAAGCGCTGCTCGGTTCCGGGGCGCACGATGGTCAGCCCAAACGGCTTATCCCGCTCGCTTGCGATCTTTGCGACCGTCTTGTTGCAGCCCACGCCAATGGAGCACGTCACCCCCAGCGCCGCAACGCGGTCGCTTATACGCCGCGCAACCAACAGCGGGTCTTCGGGCGCAAAGCGACCCGGTGTGAGATCGATAAAGGCCTCGTCGATGGACACGCGCTCCACGCGCGGTGGCTCGTCGGCGAGAATCGCCATGACCTGCGCGCTCACCTCGCGGTAGCGATCAAAGTGTCCGTGCGTCCAAATGGCCTGCGGGCACAGGCGCCGCGCCTCGGCCGAGGGCATGGCAGAATGCACGCCAAAGCGACGCGCCTCGTAGGAACACGTGGACACGACGCCGCGTGACTCGGCGTCTCCGCCCACGATGAGCGGCTTTCCGCGCCATTCGGGATGATCGAGCATCTCCACGCTCGCAAAAAATGCATCGAGGTCCATCAGGCCCACCGCCGGCCCCGTCCAGGGCGGCGGCGTGACGCCCGCAGCATCCTCATAACCGTATGTATGTTCGCGTCTTTCCATGTCATGAGTATACCGCGCAGCTCATGTGGGGTGCGTGGATGTGCTTGCAAATCGCGAATTCTTGTCTAAGATATGGATTTGCCCTCGACTACACCGAAGAAGTTGGTCTCACGGACTTCACCTGCCCGCGTCGATGGCGTATTATGTTCAACTGTTTGTTTGTAGTTGCAGCCTAAAGCTGCTTGGTTGGAGGAGTTTCCTTTGGCAGTCAAGATTCGCCTTGCTCGTCACGGCGCCAAGAAGCGTCCGTACTACCGTGTCGTCGTCGCCGATTCCCGCGCCCCGCGTGACGGTCGTATCATCGAGGAGGTTGGCCGCTACAACCCGATGACCGCCCCCAAGACCATCAACCTCGACCTTGAGAAGATCGCTGACTGGCAGTCCAAGGGTGCTCAGCTCACCGATGCCGTCGCCGCTCTGGTCAAGGCCGCCAACGAGGGCGAGAAGACCGAGACCGTCGTCAAGAAGTCCAAGAAGCAGCTCGCCAAAGAGGCCGAGGCCGCTAAGGCTGCCGCTGAGGCCGCTGAGGGCGCCGAGGAGTAAATCGTGCCTGAGGTTGACGCTGCACAGCTCGAGGGTGAGGCAATGCTCTCAGATCGCATCGCCGATCTCGTCGAATATCTCGTTGTTCAGATCGTCGACGACCCGGATTCCGTGAGCCTTGAGGTCATCGATGGTGACGACGCCTCCACGATTGAGGTTTCGGTTGCCGAAGATGACGTCGCTAAGGTCATCGGCCGTCGTGGCCGTACCATTAAGGCCATTCGCACGCTCGCCCGTGCACTGGCCGCTCGCCTCGACACTGCTGTCGAGGTAGAGGTTCTG
>USTC01000258.1 GCA_900557505.1 uncultured Collinsella sp. | reverse complement strand
TTCGTGGGCCAGCGAGCGGATGTAGGTGCCTTTGCTGCACCGCACGCGGATGCGGATGCGGGGAAGGTCGTACTCCAGCAGTTCCAGTTCGTAGATGTTGACCGTCGCCTTGCGCATCGTGACCTCCTCGCCGGCGCGGGCCAGGTCGTAGGGCGTGGTCTGATAGACGTAGTAGTTGAGCCAGTTGGTGTAGAACAGCTGAGCCTGGCTGCGCCAGACGTTGCGCGGCTCGGCGGTGGGGTCGTCGTTCGGGAAGTAATGCGCCGGCACCTGAGGGTTGAGCCCGCGCTTAACGTCGCGCTCGTACTCCAGACGCAACGTGTCGGTATCATACTCGGGGTGACCAAATACAAAGAAGCGACGGCTGTCGGTCGACTTGACGATGTACAGGCCCACCTCGTCTGACACGGCCACGACCTCAAGCTGCGGCTCGGCCTCCACGTCCTCGCGGCGCACATCGGTGTTGCGCGAATGCACGGCATAGAAACGGTCGTCAAAGCCGCGGACCAGCGGGCTTTGCGGCTTCACCAGATAATGCTCGAACACGCCGCTCGCCTTTGCCGGCAGATCGTGCTTCTGGATACCGTAATGATGGTAGAGCCCCGCCTGTGCGCCCCAACAAATGTGCAGCGTAGAGTGCACGTGCGTGGTGGACCAATCCATGATCTGGCAGAGCTCGGGCCAGTAGTCGACCTCCTCGAACGGCATCTGCTCCACCGGCGCGCCCGTGATGATCAGGCCGTCGTAGTGGATGTCGCGGATGTCGTCGAACGTGCGGTAGAACGTCTCCAGGTGGCCGGCGCTCACGTGCGTGGCCTCGTGCGTCTTGGTGCGCAGCAGGTCCACCTCCACCTGCAGCGGCGTGTTGGAGAGCTTGCGCATGATCTGCGTCTCAGTGGCGATCTTAGTGGGCATGAGGTTGAGGATGAGCACGCGCAGCGGACGGATGTCCTGGTGCAGCGCGCGGTACTCGGTCATGACAAAGATGTTCTCGCTCTCGAGCTGCGCGGCGGCAGGGAGAGCGTCGGGGATACGAATGGGCATGGATGCTCCTTACGAGTCAGTTGCAGCTATGGTACAACGACCGGCCCCATCCGCGCGAGTGCATCGCCCAGCGATGCCGTCAGCGGCCCAAATCACTCCAAAAGTAGAGATTAAGGCATGTCCCAAAATCTACGGCACTTTAGCCTAGCAAAGTAACAGCAGAACGCTACAATGGTTCGACGCGAAAAACTCGGCCGAAAGGATACATATATGTACCAGACGCGTAAGATTGGTGTGGTCGGCCAGGGCCACGTAGGAGCACATGTCGCCAACAGCCTGCTTATGCAGGGCATTGCCGATGAGCTGTACCTGTGCGATATCAACGAGGCCAAGGTGACGTCCGAAGTCCAGGACCTGCGCGACTCCCTTTCGTTTGTCCCGTACAACACCAAGATCGTCAACTGCTACGACCACTACGAGGAGCTGGCCTGCTGCGACGTCATCGTCAACGCCGCCGGCAAGGTCGCATTGGCCGCTGGCAACCGCGACGGCGAGCTGTTCTTTACCACCGACGCCGCCCGCACCTTTGCCAAGCGCATCGTCGACGCCGGCTTTGACGGCATCTTCGTGAGCATCTCCAACCCCTGCGACGTCGTGTGCACCGAGCTGTGGCACCTGACCGGCTACGATCCCAAGAAGATCATCGGCTCGGGCTGCGGCCTGGACTCCGCCCGCCCGCGCACCGAGATCTCCAAGAAGGTCGGCGTGAGCCCCAAGTCCATCGACGCCTACATGATCGGCGAGCACGGCTTTAGCCAGCTGGCTGCCTTTAAGGCCGCGACCATCGCCGGCAAGAGCCTCAACGAACTTCAGGCCGAGAACCCCGACAAGTATGCCTTCGACCACATGGAGATTGAGGAGCTCGCGCGCAAGGGCGGCTACGTAACCTACCAGGGCAAGCAGTGCACCGAGTACGCCGTCGCCAACTCCGCCGCGCGCGTCTGCGCCGCCGTGCTGCACAACGAGCACGCCGTGCTTTCGGCCTCTACGCTTATGACCGGTCAGTATGGCGAGGAGGGCATCTTTACCTCCCTGCCGTGCGTGATCGGTGCCGAGGGCGTCGAGGAAGTCTACACACTGGACCTGTCCGAGCACGAGCTCGAGGGCTTCCACAAGAGCTGCCAGCACATCCGCGACAACATCGCCCAGCTCGACTGGTGGGACGCCGAGGCCTACGACGCCAAGTAAGCGTCGGTTGCCGCGACACCTCGCTCATACGGACGCCATGCAAAGCGGGCCGTG
>USTC01000257.1 GCA_900557505.1 uncultured Collinsella sp. | reverse complement strand
CGTACTTAAGGTACGCGAGCGACGATTGAGCGGCAAGGTGCGGTGCTTTGATCCCCTTAGACCAACTTGCCGAGACAGTGGTCGATCATATGCTGGATCATTTGTGCCTCAAAGCCCGCGTAGTCACGGCGGCACTCCTTCATCTTGCCGTCGACAATCTGGTCAAAGGCAACCTTGCACTTGATATAGCGCGTGGACTTGGTGACCTCCTCGTGCGTCAGGCAGCTCTCCTCCATCTTGCTGGCGCCCAGGCCAAACACCAGACGGGGGTTGTAGAGCACGTGGGGCTCGCCGGCGTCGTCCAGATAGACGCAAACCCTCTTGGTAACGCCAATCTGGTTAGCGGCAAGGCAGCCGGCATCGTCGAGCGACTTGATGGTATCGATCAGGTCCTGTGCGACCGACTCGTCCTCGACGGTCGCAACCTCGCAACGCTGGGACAGGATAGCCTCGTCGTGGCAAAGCTCTTTAATCATACGTTCCTCCATAGGGGTCGTTGTAACCGCTTAAGTATACGGTACCCACACATTTTCATGCGAAAAATACCGTCCGTCTGCCACGAAGCGTCGAACATCAACATGCGAGGAACAACAGCGTCGTAAAGGGGCTATAGTGGGAGCGTTCGTGTCAATCGGCCTAAACTCGGGGCCGAACAAGGAAAGGGTATGCATGGACGAACTATTTCACGTCAGCGAGCGCAAGTCCACAATCGGGACCGAACTCCGCGCTGGACTGACAACATTCCTGGCGATGGCCTACATCATCGCCGTCAACCCCGCGGTGCTCTCGGGCGCTGGCATCGATGCGGGAGCGCTCGCCTGCGCCACCTGCCTGGGCGCCGGCATCATGACCATCTGCATGGGCATCTTCGCCAACCGCCCGCTCGCCTGCGCGTCGGGCTTAGGCGTCAACGCGATGATCGCCGGAATCACCACCACCGTCTGCGGCGGTGACTGGCACGTGGCCATGAGCGTCATCTTCCTTGAGGGCGTCGTCATCTTGCTGCTCGTGCTTTGTGGCCTGCGCGAGGCCATCATGGACGCCATCCCGGTTGTCCTGCGTCACGCCATCTCGGTGGGTCTGGGCCTGTTCATCGCCATGATTGGCCTGTGCGATGCCGGCATTATCACCGCTGGCGCCGGTACACTCGTCGGTCTGGGCGACATCACCTCCCCCACCTTCATCGTCGGCATCATCTCCATCCTGGTGACAGTCGCCCTCGCCTGCCGCAACGTCCCCGGCTCGCTGCTCATCGGCATCGTCGTCGCCGTCATCGCCGGTATCCCCCTAGGTGTAACCCAGGCTCCGACCGGTATCATCGCCCCGCTCGACTTCTCGAGCATCGGTGGCCCCATCGCCGACGCCGGCGGCGTGCCCGCCATCGTCAAGGTCCTTACCGATCCCGCGCTCCTCGTCATCTCGTTCTCGCTGCTCATGAGTGACTTCTTCGACACCATGGGCACCGCGATGGCCGTGGCCAAGCAGGGCGAGTTCCTCACCGACGACGGCAACGTCGAGAATATCAAGGAGATCCTGATCGTCGACTCCGCCGCCGCTGCTGTGGGCGGTTTCATGGGCGTCTCCTCCATCACCACCTTCGTCGAGTCCACCTCTGGCGCTGCCGACGGTGGCCGCACGGGCCTCACCTCCGTCACCACCGGCGTGCTGTTCATTCTCGCCGCGTTCTTCTCCCCCATCGTCACCATCGTTTCCAGTGCCGCCACCTGCGGTGCTCTGGTCTACGTCGGCTACCTCATGATGAGCGAGGCCTCCGAGATCGACTGGTCCGACGTGTCGCAGGGTTTCCCGGCGTTTATGATTGTCGCCGGCGTGCCCTTCACCTACTCCATCTCTGCCGGCATTGGCCTGGGCTTTATCGCCTACGTGGTCGTCGCGCTCTTTAAGGGCGAGGCTTCCAAGATCAAGCCGCTCATGTGGATCGCAGCCCTCGCCTTCCTCGTCTACTTCTTCGTAGCGTAGCGGCAAAGCTGCCAAAGCAGAACACCAAAGCGCGGAGTCGCATCGAGCGGCTCCGCGCTTTTCTTTTAAAGCCAGGCTACGCACGGACGCGCGATGTATTGCTTCCCAAGTTTTGGACATTTTGCCCTCCAAACGGCACTACCGCCGGCTACATCCTGCAGATATGCTGGGCGTAATCGCATAGGCTCTATGAGGATGGGAGTAACCATGGCCGCCTTGTTCACGACCCCCAAGCGCAATGACAAAACCTCTGGAGCCCATTTTATCGAGCCCGACGTGCGCCGTCGCACGCTGCTCGCGCACGGAAGCTGGCGTCGCGTGACCCGCCGCATCGTCTG
>USTC01000256.1 GCA_900557505.1 uncultured Collinsella sp. | reverse complement strand
AAGTCAGCCGCTACGGCGTTATCGCCGGCGATCGCGTTGGCTCGCTCGAGGGCTTCGAGAAAGCTGCCGACGACGAGCCCGGTGCCGTTTGGCGCATCGGCGGTCTGGTCGAGAAGCCTGCTCCCGAGGCGGCTCCGTCCAACCTGTACATCGTCGGTCGTTACCTGCTGAGCCCGCTGGTCATGGACCTGCTGGCCGATCAGCAGGCCGGCAAGGGCGGCGAGATCCAGCTCACCGACGCCATGGCCCGCTCGCTCGACCGCGAGGCCATGTACGCCGTCGTCATCGACCCGCTCTCGGGCTACGATACCGGCACCCCGTCTGGCTGGATGGCCACCAACGCCCTCATGGCCGCAAGCGATCCTCGCTTTGCCGGCGCCTTCTGGGACGCCATCGACGAGCGCGGCGGTTTGATGCGCAAGTAAGCCTTCGAGCATCGACATTTACGGGCGCGGACCTCGGTTCGCGCCCGTTTTTTATAAGAGCTGTGATTGTTGGCTCTCTGTTCACAGAAAATATATGAACAGATGTTCGATGCACACCTATCTACCTGCATCTTTTCTGTCGAAAAACTTTGCTACTCCAAAAACTCAATCGCGTCAAGGCTTTTCTTGCCCAACGGTCGGTACCTGATAAACTATTAGGTTGCGATAACTGGCGAAGCTATGCCTCGCCAACCCACCGAGCATTTCCGTGAAGGAGGAAAAACCTGGTGACCTACGCATACACTGCCACTGAGCGCAAGCGCGTCAGCTTCGGGAAAATCCCGGAGGCCATGGAGCTCCCCAACCTTATCTCTGTTCAAAGGGAATCCTTTGAGCGTTTTATGGACGAGGGTCTTCGTGAGGCGTTCAAGGAATCCAGCCCCATCCAGAGCCAGAACCATGTTCTCGAGGTTACCTTCGGCGAGCATCAGTTCGGCGACCCCGCGCACACCGTCGAGGAGTGCCGCGAGAAGGATATGACCTATCAGGCTCCGCTTCTGACCGACGTTCGTCTCACCAACAAGGAGACCGGCGAGATCAAGGAGCAGCTCGTCTTTATGGGCGACTTCCCCATGATGACCGATCAGGGCACCTTCATCATCAACGGTACCGAGCGCATCGTCGTCTCGCAGCTCGTCCGCTCCCCGGGCGTGTACTACAGCTCCGAGATGGATTCGGGCAAGCAGATCTACAAGGCCCAGATCATCCCGTCCCGCGGTGCCTGGCTTGAGTTTGAGGTCGACAAGCGCGACCAGCTCATGGTCTCCATCGACCGTAAGCGCAAGCAGAGCGCCACGATGTTCCTGCGCGCCCTTGGCATCGCCGTCACCAACGATGACATCATCGAGCTGCTCGGCAACTCCGATGTGATCAAACGCACCCTGGAGCGCGACACCGCCCTCACTCGCGAGGACGCCCTGCTTGAAATCTACAAGCGTCTGCGCCCGGGCGAGCCTCCCACCGTGGATGCTTCCCGCAGCCTGCTCGAGGGCCTGCTCTTTAACCCGCAGCGCTACGATCTGGCCCGCGTCGGTCGTTACAAGGTCAACAAGAAGCTCAACCTCACCACCGAGGAAGAGGTCACGGTGCTCACCGACGAGGATATCGTCGCGACGCTGCGCTACCTCCTGTCCCTCGCTGCCGGCGAGCAGGGCTTCAAGGTCGACGACATCGACCACTTCGGCAACCGCCGCATCCGTACCGTCGGCGAGCTCGTCGCCAACCAGTTCCGTATCGGCATGAGCCGTATGGAGCGCGTCGTCCGTGAGCGCATGAGCTCCCAGGACATCGACGAGATCACCCCGCAGTCGCTCATCAACATCCGCCCGATTGTGGCCTCCATCAAGGAGTTCTTCGGTTCCTCGCAGCTCTCGCAGTTCATGGACCAGGCGAACCCCCTGACCGGTCTGACCCACAAGCGCCGTCTGTCCGCACTCGGCCCTGGTGGTCTTGCCGGCCACAAGTCCGGCTCCACACGCCGCACCAACGTGCCGACGGCCGTCCGCGACGTTCACAATTCGCACTACAGCCGCATGTGCCCGATCGAGACCCCCGAAGGCCCCAACATCGGCCTGATCGGCTCGCTCGCCCTCTACGCCCGCGTCAACGAGTACGGCTTCATCGAGGCCCCGTTCCGTCGCGTCGAGAACGGCGTTGCCACCGATCAGATCGACTGGATGACCGCTGACGAGGAAGAGAAGCACGTCATCGCGCCGGCCAACACGCCGCTCGATCCCAAGACCAACGAGTTCATCACGACCGATGCCGAGGGCAAGATCGTCCGTCCGCACACCGTGATCGCCCGTACCCGCGACTTCGACGGCTCCTTCGGCGCTCCCGCC
>USTC01000255.1 GCA_900557505.1 uncultured Collinsella sp. | reverse complement strand
ACAGACCGCCCACGACGCGCTGAGCGCCCCAGCCCAGCGTGCTGTCGCTCAAGAACACGGTAAAGAACAGGCCGCCGAAGGCGATAAACGCGCCGGCGAACATTGCCAACAGAAAGGCCTTAGCGACCGGCAGGTTAGCCTTGGTCACGCCGGCGGCCTCGGTCTTGGCCTCGATCGCGGCGGGCGCCAGGCAATCGGGAGAGGGGTACTCCACCTTGGAATCTGCCATGTCAATCACTTCTTTCCTAATCAGCAGGAACAAGCGCTCCTATTGCTCTTGCCCCAAGCGGACAAAGTGGGAAAAGTCGTTGGCGGCCACGGCGTCGTACACGGCGTCGACGGCCTCAAAGACTTCCGGGGACATGGGGTTGTAGAACTCCGTGTCGCCCGGCTGAATCCCGACGAAGACGATATCATCACACGATTGCTCAATCTCTTCGATCAGAATCGACAAGGGAAGCGAATGCGTGGTGAACATCGACTTGCGGGCCACATCGTGTTTGTCGAGCAAGCGGATGGCGCCGACGGGCAGCGCCATGTCGGCGGCATCGACCAAAACCAAACGCGGCGGACGCTCGCGCTTGACCTCGATGATGTCATCCTCGGGCGTCTGACCGCCGTCGATGGTGTACCAACCGGCGATAGGCGTGTCCTCCATCTTTTTGGAGAGCACGGGGCCGGCGGCATCGTCGGCGCGCAGCACGCTTCCCGCCGTGAGCACGATACCCGCAAATGGGGCTCCGTTCACACGACCATCCACAACGCGACCCATTACTGCAACCTTCCCGTCAGATACACGCCCGACACATCGCGCACGCGCTCAACCAGATCGCGGAACTTCATCAGAAACGCGACCTGTTGGGCATGCAGGCCAAAGTCGTCGTCGAACACCGAGATGCCGGCCTTGGCCGACCCGCGAAAACCGCGCTCGTCGAGTAATGTGTCGCAGGCCTCGAGCAGCGACGGCACCGCCGCCTTGTCGAGCTGGCACTCGCCAAAGAAGCGAATGGCCTCAAACTTAGTCCGGGCCTCCCCCTCCGGCAACGCGTCGACGAGCGAATAGAACACATCCACCGGCACCGACAGACGCGGCTCAAAGCAGTCGAGCACGCCGGTGTGGTGGCCCACGGCGAGCGTGTAGTACAGCACGTCGCAGGCCTCCTGGGGAACGTCTTCCTCGGTCTCCACAAACTTACGCGTGAGCTCGTAAAAGACCACCTGGTCGGGCGCATGGCCCAGGCAGGGGTCGGCGACGCCCTCGGCGGCCTCGTCGCTTGCGCGCGAGGCATCGCCAAAGGAGCCGCCGAGCATACCGGGGCCCGCGAAGTAACCAGAGCGGTCCGTGAGCTCCATCTAGCGACCTCCGGCCAGCACCAGATCCTGCAGCGCCGAGTAGACCTCAACGCGGCGAGGATCGTCCTGCTTGTCGATGAGCAGCGCCATGGCACCGCGGATATCGCCCTTGGGCGCGCCCTCGAGCGTATCCATAAACTCGTTGGCCAGGTCGCGGCCGTAACGGTAGCCGCTCATGGCGCGAGCTTCGCGCTCGATGGCAACACGCAGCTTGTACGGCACGCCGGGGTGCAGGATATCGGCCTGCTCGTCGGCGGCCTCCACCGTGGTCTCGGCATGGAGCTTTTGGTCCAGCAGGCCAAGTGCCATGGCAAAGCCGTAGACGGTCTGCGCGGGGCTGGGCGGGCAGCCGGGGATGTAGACATCGACCGGCAGAATCTTGTCCGTGCCTCCCCAGACGCAGTAGTTGTCGTAGAAGATGCCGCCGGTGCAGCCGCACGCGCCATAGGACACCACGATCTTGGGATCGGGTGCGGCCTCAAAGGCGCGCAGGGCCGGCATGCGCATGGCACGCGTCACGGCACCGGTGTACAGCAGCACGTCGGCGTGACGAGGCGAGGGCACGACCTTGATGCCAAAGCGCTCGACGTCGAAGACAGGCGTGATGGAACCGAAGATCTCGATCTCGCAGCCGTTGGCATTGGCCTCGTCGATGATCTCGTGCAGCCGTTGCAGCCGCCGCAGTCAACACGGTAGACGTACACCGAGCGCTTGATCTTCTTAAGAAGGGTCGCCTTGGCCTTCTCGATGCTCTCGTCGAGCTCGATCTTGGTCGGGCGGTACTGAAGCCGCTCGGGCAAAAGCGTGGGTTCGGCCATGGTTACTCCTCCTTCGTTTCAAAATCCATGATGATGCCCTCGACCGGCGCCGGACCGGCGGGAATCTCGGGCGCATCGGGGTTGAGCTCGCGGTCGATATACTCCGGGTTCACGCCGTGGCCGCCCAGATACTCCATGCCGGGGCCCTGGGGCTCGCCG
>USTC01000254.1 GCA_900557505.1 uncultured Collinsella sp. | reverse complement strand
TATCGAGAACTTGGACAAGGACCGCACCCTTTGGTCGCAAGGTGCCTTGCGCGATCTCGGTCTTCCTTCGGAGCACATAGACAGCTGCCGCGATTTCTGGAAGACGCGCGTCCATCCCGATGACCTCGAGGCCTACGCCAACGACATCAACCAGATCTTTAACGGCTCCAAACACCGCCGCGTCATGCAGTACCGCATGCGCAATGCCGCGGGTGACTACGTTCTCTGCCGTGCTCGCGGGTTTCGCATCGACGGCGATGGAAATGCCCCCTCGCTCTATGTCGGCGAACTTGTCAACCACTCACTTGCCGAGACCGTCGACGCCGCCACAGGCCTCGGAACGCAGCGTATGCTGATCAACGCTATCGATGCCTGCCGCCGCGATCGTTGCGAGACAGGGCTTATAACGGTGCGCGTTCGTGGCACGACAAAGCTCAACGAGCTCTACGGGGCCGAGGCTGTCGACAACATGCTTGCCGAATACGCAGGCCGCATGCTGTCGATCACCCGCGGCAGGAGCCGGGTCTACCGTTCACGAAGCGTCCAGTTCGTCGTGCTCAGCAACGACCTGGACCACGAGGCATTCGAGCAACTGACCCGCCACCTTAAAGAGGCCGTTTTCGCTCCTGTTCAAATCGCGGGCGACACCATTACTCCCGTCTGCCTTGTCGTCCCGGCCTTTTACGAGCACTTGACCCATCAAGCGACCGCCGTTTTAGGCGAACTCGACCGTCGCCTTCGCGCGGCCGGCGGGCTTGTTCCCAACGACAGCCTCCCCATACCCGAGGCGGAGCGCAAAAGCGCCATCGCCGAACGCATCGACTCGCTCACGGGCCTCTATCGACCCAGCGAGTTCATGCGGCGCGCCAACGCATTTCTCGAGGCAAGGCGCGACGGCACCTGGTGCATCGCCACGGTCGACATGGGCCACATGCGCCTGTTTAATGAATGGCACGGCCAGGCCGAGGGCGACTGCATGCTCGCCGATGTGGGCACGGTCCTCAAGGATATCGAGAATGCCGATATGGGCATCGCAGGGTACTGGGGCCAAGACGACTTTTGCATACTCATCCCCTTTGAGCACAACACCGTCCATCAAATCTACAACCGCGTTCGCGAGGCAGTAGCCAGGCATGATGACGGCGTAGGTTTTTGGCCGTCCATGGGCGTTTACCCCATCGACTCCAATGAGGAGATCACCATCGATGCGCAGGCAAAGGCCATGTTTACCAATCGGCGCGCAAAAAACGACTTCAAGGAGCGCATTGCCATTTTCTGTCCTGCGGAGTACGAGCGCGAAGTCGCGTTCCGCCGCACGCTGACCGAATTCCAGTACGCACTTTCAAACGGCCGCATCACGTACTACCTTCAGCCCCAGGTTGATATGGAAACCGGCAAGATCATTGGCGCCGAGGCGCTTACACGCTGGATTGACAAGGACGGCTCTCTCATTTCGCCCGCAACGTTTATCCCCGCACTCGAGGAAAGCGGCTTTGTAGTGACGCTCGACAAGTACATTTGGCAGGGTGTCGCCATATGGCTTCGCGAGCGTCTCGATCGCGGTCTTCGCGTGGTTCCGGTCTCGCTTAATGTGTCGCGCGTGGATATCCTTGCCTGCGACGTTGCCGAACATATGGGGGCGCTCGCCGCCCAATACAACCTACCGCCCGAGCTCATGCGTATCGAGATCACCGAGACGGCTAATACGGGAGAATCCGAGGCCGTGGATAAGCTGACCGCAGATCTGCACACCCGCGGCTTCTCGACCTACATGGACGATTTTGGCACCGGCCAGTCCACGCTCGCGATGCTCAAGAACGTCAACGTCGACGTCATCAAGCTCGACCGCACGTTTGTGCCCGTTGACGGTGATCGTGGCCGCAGCGCGCAGATCGTGTCATCGATGCTCGAGATGGCGCAGTCGCTCCATCTGCCCGTCGTAATCGAAGGCATCGAGACAAATGAGCAGGCGAATATGCTGCGCCACATGGGCGCCCGCTACGCTCAGGGCTTCCTCTACTACCGCCCCATGCAGGCGAAGGATTTTGAGGCATTGCTCGATGGTGGCAATAACAACTGATACGCTCGCGCGCAAAACGCCACCGTCGAAGGGGCTATTTGTCTCCATTAGCTAACTTATATCCCCAATTCAAACCGAATTGGGGATATGATACAAACCGTTGTTCCGCCCAAGGAGGTTATCCATCATGAACAAGTCGTATCGCATGGGCGAGCAATCGATTATTACCTATCTTCAGCGACTTGCGAATGGCGTATCGACCGCCGAACTCGATGTTGCCGCGCTGCCTGCTGAGCTACGCGCTGTTGGTGAGCAGCTGCAAAAGACGCATGCCATCCTGCAACAAGAGCGCCAGCTGCTTGAGCGCAACGCCTATATC
>USTC01000253.1 GCA_900557505.1 uncultured Collinsella sp. | reverse complement strand
ACCTCGTCGATCTTGAGCACAGTGTAGATCTTGCCGCTGGCCTCCAGGATCTCCTGCACCTGGTCGGTGGTCAGAGCGTCCAGGCCGCAGCCGAAAGAGTTGAGCTGGATCAGGTCCAGGTCGTTGCGCATCGTCACAAAACGGGCGACGGCGTACAGGCGGCTGTGGTACATCCACTGGTCAACGACGCGAATCGGACGCTCGGGCTTCACCAGGTGTGCAAGCGAATCCTCGGTAAAGACCGCAAAGCCAAAGCTCGAGATAAGCTCGGGCAGGGCATGGTTGATCTCGGGGTCGTTGTGGTAGGGACGACCGGCGAGTACGATGCCGTGGCCGCCGTGGTCCTCGACCCACTTGAGAGCCTCCTCGCCCATGGTCTGGATGTCCTCGTGGAAGCGCGCATCGGCCTCAAAAGCAGCGTTGACGGCGGCATCGACCTCGGAGCGCGTGATCTTGGGACCGCGCACGCGACCGCGACCGGCCTCAGCATCGGCCACACGGTCGACGGCGAGCACCTGGTACAGACGGCGCTTAAGCTCGGTCTTATCGTGATACGGCACAAACGGGTACAGGAACTCGATGTTCTGCTCGCGAATCTCGTCGATATTGAGCGCCAGCGCTGTGGGGTAGCTCATGACGATGGGGCAGTTGTAACAGTTGCCAGCCGTCGGATCCTCCTTGCGCTCCCAGCGCACGCACGGCATCCAGATGAAGTCGACATCGCGGTCGATGAGGTTCATCACATGGCCGTGGCTCATCTTTGCCGGGTAGCACACGCTCTCGGACGGCATGGACTCGATGCCCGCCTGGTAGGTCTTTTTGCTCGACTGGTCGGACAGCTGCACGCTAAAGCCCAGGCGCGTAAAGAACGCGTGCCAGAAGGGGTAGTTCTCGTACATGTTGAGTGCGCGCGGGATACCCACGGTGCCGCGCGGGGCCTCGTCGGGACTCAGGATCTCGCGGTTAAAGAGCAGCTCGTTTTTCTTTTTGAAAAGGTTGGGGGCCTCAGTCTTCTGCTTTTTGTGGCCGGCGCCCTTCTCGCAGCGGTTGCCGGTAATGAAGCGCCTGCCGCCGCCAAAGTCGTTGACGGTAAGCTGGCAGTTGTTAGAGCAACGGCCGCAGCGGACATGCTTTTGCGTCACGGTAAGGTGCGCGATGTCCTCGGCAGAAAGAATGGTCGAGGTGCCGTCGGCGCCGGCGCGATCGCGGGCGAGCAGGGCCGCACCGTAGGCGCCCATGCAGCCGGCGATGTCGGGACGCACGGCATGAACGCCGGTGAGCTGCTCAAATGCGCGCAGCGTGGCATCGGACATAAAGGTGCCGCCCTGGACGATCACCTGGCTGCCGATCTCCTTGGGGTCGCGCAGCTTAATGACCTTGAACAGGGCGTTCTTGATGACGGAATAGGACAGGCCGGCCGCGATGTCGCCCACCGTGGCGCCTTCCTTTTGCGCCTGTTTGACGCGCGAGTTCATAAAGACCGTGCAGCGACTGCCCAAATCGACCGGGGCCTTGGCATGGATGGCGGCATCGGCGAACGCACGCACGTCCATGTTCATAGAGACGGCGAAGCTCTCGATAAAGCTACCGCAACCCGACGAGCAGGCCTCGTTGAGCATGATGTGCTCGATGACGCCGTCCTTGACGCGTAGACACTTCATGTCCTGGCCGCCAATGTCCAGGATAAACTCGACGCCGGGCAGGAATGCCTTGGCGCCGCGCAGGTGCGCGACGGTCTCGATCTCGCCGGAATCGGCCTTGAGGGCCTCGATGAGCAGTGCCTCGCCGTAGCCCGTGGTGGTCACGTGGCCGATGGTGCAGCCGGCGGGGATGTGGTTGTAGAAATCGGCCATGATGACCTTGGCCGTGCCCAGGATGTCACCGTTGTTGTTGCCGTACCAGGTGTGCAACAGCTGGCCGTCCTCGCCCACGAGCGCGGCCTTCATGGTGGTGGAACCGGCGTCGATACCGATGAACACGCGGCCGGTGTAGCCGTCGAGCTTACCCTTGGGGACGACCTCGGTGTCGTGGCGAGTCTTGAACTCGGCAAAATCCTCGTCGGTGGCAAAGAGCGGATCCAGGCGCTCGACCTCGGCACCCTGCGTGTCACCCAAGCTGTCGATGGCCTCGATGAGCTGCGGGAACGTGCTGAGCTTGTTGGACTCGTGCGCCATGGCGGCGCCGCTCGCCACAAACAGGTGGGCGTTTTGGGGCACAATGCAGTGCTCCTCGTCCAGGTTGAGCGTGAGGTAGAAGCGGTGGCGCAGCTCGGAGAGGTACTGCAGCGGGCCGCCCAGGAAGGCAACGTTGCCGCGGATGGGACGGCCACACGCCAGGCCCGAAATGGTCTGGGTCACGACAGCCTGGAAAATGGAGGCGGCCACGTCCTCGGGGCGGGCGCCCTCGTTGA
>USTC01000252.1 GCA_900557505.1 uncultured Collinsella sp. | reverse complement strand
GTGATGTTTATTGGTGAGGCGCCGGGCCGCAATGAGGATTTGCAGGGCGAGCCCTTTGTGGGGGCGGCAGGCGAGGACCTCAACGGCATTTTGTCCCTAGCGGGTCTTAAACGCGAAGACGTCTACATTGCCAACGTGCTTAAGTGTCGCCCACCGGGAAATCGCAATCCTCGGCCCGAGGAAGTGCTGGCCTGTTCACCGTTTTTGCGTGAGCAGATTCGAAGCATTTGGCCCGATATCATCGTGACGCTCGGTAACCCCGCGACGCACTTTGTGCTTAAGACCGAGATTGGCATCACCAAGCTGCGCGGCAGGTTCCATCAGATGGGGCATTTTGTGGTGATGCCCACGTTCCATCCGGCGGCGGCGCTGCGTAATCCGGCGTGGCAGGAGCTGCTGGAGGAAGACTTTAAGATGCTGGGCGACTATCTGGAGCGGCATCCCGCGCCAGAGGGTGCCTCGGAATAATAAGGAGCATATATGTCCCTGGAGCGCCTGGGGGTAGGTATTTATAAAACGGCTTGCTCTGTCGATACGGAGCATTTTGGAGAGCTGGTTGCGCCGTGCCTGGAAGATGGTGATGTGCTGATCTTGACTGGCGGCCTCGGGGTGGGCAAAACCCACTTTACCAAGGGCGTTTCGCGTGGTTTGGGCGACGGCCATATGGTCACGAGCCCCACATTCGCACTCATGGCCGTTCATGACCAGGGGCGTATTCCGCTGTTTCACTTTGACCTGTACCGTCTGGAGCATGCTTACGAGCTCGAGGATACGGGCATTTTCGATGTACTGGGCTATGAGGGTGCCTGTCTGTTGGAGTGGGGCGAACAGTTTCAGGACGAACTGACGGACGAGTATCTTTCGGTAACGCTTAAACGTGATGAGAACGATAGCGACGTGCGAACGATAACGCTCGAGGCGCACGGCGAACGCGCAGCGGAGCTATCCGATTTGATTGATAAGGCTGTACAAGATGAGCTTGCATAACGATTACGCGCTGGTGGTGGCGCTCGATACTTCGACCGATATGCTTGCCTGCGCGGCAAGCTGGATTGATGGGCAGACGGGCGAGGCGAAGCTGGTGAGCGGCGACCATATGTGCCGTCGCCATGCCAATGTGGAGCTCGTGAATACCGTCGATAGCGTGCTTGCTCAGGCTGGCATGGACCGTGCCGACGTGGGCAGTTACGTTGTCGGCCGCGGTCCGGGTTCGTTTACCGGCGTGCGTATCGGCATTTCCACCGCCAAGGGCTTGGCGTGCGGTGCCAACGTGCCGCTGTTGGGCGTGTCGACGCTCGATGCCTGCGCATGGACCGCGTGGAAGGCTGGCGTGCGTGGCAAGCTCGGCATTCTGGCCGATGCCATGCGCGGCGAGGTGTATCCGGCTTTGTATGTGCTGAGTGATGAGGGCCTCGAGCGTCAGTTTGAGCGCGAGCACGTGGTCAAGGCTGCCGTGGCGCTTGATGAGTGGCGCCAAGCCGCGGACTGGGACCAGGTTCAGCTGACTGGCGACGGTCTCGTGCGCTATGGCAAGCTGCTGGGCGAGGATGAGGCCGCTCGCTGCGTAGAGCGCGGCTTGTGGTGGCCTTCGGGCGAGGGTCTCCTCCTTGCGCATGCCGCGGGTGACGGCGACCCGGCCCGCGTCCTACCGATCTATACGCGCCTTTCTGACGCCGAGGAAAACGAGCGCAAACGCCTCGGTCTTGCCGAGAGCGCGCAGAGCGAAATTACGGGCGTCGCCGATGAGCTCGCCGGTCGCCATCTGCAATTCCGTCCCATGGGTGCGGCGGATGCCGAGGGCGCGAGCGCGCTGGAGGCTGCCTGCTTTGAAGGCGCTGGGCACGAGGCGTGGACGCCGGGTATGTTCCTGTCCGAGCTGGGCGAGGATGTTGCGGCGCCGCGCAGCTGGTGGGTGGCGCACGACGACGGTCAGCTGCTGGGCCTTGCCGGTGGCATGGTCGTGGACGGTGACGTGCAGATTCTGGATGTTGCCGTCGACCCGAAGCATCGCCGCGAGGGTATTGCCCGCAAGCTGCTGTCGCACGTGAGCTACGATGCCCAGATGCTCGGCTGTACGACCGCCTCGCTCGAGGTTGAGGATGGCAACGAGGGCGCTATTGCGCTCTATGCCTCCCTGGGCTTTACCGAGGCGGGCCGCCGCCGCGGGTACTACGGTGTTGGCAAAGATGCCATCGTCATGACGGCGCCACTGCCCTTGGTGCTCCCGGTTGACAACGCTTCGCCCGAGCCGACGGCGGCTGAGCAGCGTGTATGGCCGCTACCTGCACCCGAGCGAACCGTTGAGGAGCGCGCCGAAATTGAGCGCCGTCGCCTGGTGCTTGCCATCGAGAGTTCGTGCGATGAGACGGCTGTGGCGATTATCGATGCGGACGGTAATATGCTGGCCAATCAGGTTTCGACGCAGATCGATTTTCATGCCCGTTTTGGCGGCGT
>USTC01000251.1 GCA_900557505.1 uncultured Collinsella sp. | reverse complement strand
GTCGATATCGTTCTTCTCTGCCCACTTGGCGATGCGCTCCTGCGCGGAGTGCAGCGCGAGCATGGCCGTGGTAGGACCGGCATCCTTGGAGGAGTCGGAATAGCCCAGCATGACCTCCATGCGGCGGTTGGTCTGGGCAAGGCGCTTTTGCACCACGGGCAGCGTGAGCATCTGGTCGAGCACGTCGACGCAGCCCTCGAGGTCCTCGAGCTGCTCGAACAGCGGGATCACGTCGAGCTCGGGGACATCCTCCTCGTGTGCAAAGGACAGGTGCGCCAGCTCAAAGACGTCGGCCACATGCTGAGCGCTCTTGGTAAACGAGATGATGTAGCGGTGCGCCATCTTCTTGCCGTAGCGCTTTTGGATGGAGCCGATAGCGCGGAAGGTATCGATGACCTCGCGCGTCATGGGCTGCAGGTCGCCATGGATACCGTTCTCGTGGATATCCTTAAGGGCGCGGGCATGCACCACGGAGTGCTGACGGAACTCCATCTCGACCATATGGAAGCCGAAGGACTCGACCTGCCAGATGATGGTTTGGACCGGGCCGTAGGCAGCACGGACGGCACCGCAGGCGGCCAGCGAACGCTGGACGACGCGCAGGTCATCCAGGAACTCGTCGGCGCTGTGGTACATGGTGTCGGTGATACGACGGACGGTGGCGTTCAGGCGGTCGGCCATGACGAGCATGACGGCGCGATGCGGCTCGTGCTCGGAGATCAGCTCGGCGCGGGCCGTGTAACGAGGGCTCATCTCGACCTGATGGTTCCACAGGTTAATGAGCTCGGCCGACGGCTTGCTGTAGGTAGCCTCGAGTGTGAGGTTGCGGCCGATGTGGCGGCACTTGTCCTCGAGCTTGAGCACCATGTGCGTAAAGTACTTGGCGGCGACCTCACGGCTCACCTTGGCGGTGACGTTGGGGTTACCGTCGCGGTCGGAACCGATCCAGCTGCCGGGATGGAAGAACGCCGGGCACAGCGGCGGCACAGTACCGGCCTTGTCGCCCAGCACCCAATCGTCAAAACGACGATAGATAACGGGGATAACGTCGAACAGCGTGTTATCGAAGATGTCGATGATGGTATCGGCTTCCTCGACCGGCGTGGGCTTCTTGAGCGCGATGGGACTCGTACGCACCAGGGCGTCGATCTCCTGCAGCATATGGCGCTCGTTCTCCACCAGGTCGGAGCCGCCCAGACGCGGACGCTCCTCCAGCAGGTTGGAGATACGGCGGATCTTGCCCTCGACGGCCTTACGACGGGCCTCGGTGGGATGTGCGGTAAAGACAGGGTGGAACTCGAGCTTGTCGAGCAGCTCGTTGGCACCCTCGACACCCAGCTCATTCACCAGCTGGTGATAGGCAACGGTAAGCTCGTTGGCAGGATCGACCTCGGTATCGGTCGACGCACCGGCCTCGCGCTCGCGCAGCTGCGCCACACGGTAGTTCTCCTCCGACAGGTTTGCCAGATGGAAAAAGCTCGTAAAGGCGCGAACGATGACCTGCTGCTTATCGAGCGGCAGGCTGTCGATCAAATCGACGACCTCACGAAATGCCACGGCAGTGGGCTCGTCGGCGGTGGGCACGCCCTGCTCGTCGACGACTTCGTCGGCAGCGCAGGTACCGGGGTTGCCGGCATTGACCACAATCTCGGCTGTCAAAATCTTGTCGAACAGGTCCGCGATCTCGGGATCATACTCGCTAAGCACACGGCGCTCCAGGCGCAAGAACAGCGCCAGATTGTCGCGCAGCTCCTCGGGGATCTCGATCTCGGCGAGACGCTCCCTGGACTCGGCATTCGAGCCGATTCGGTTAACGAGGCGGTTGACCACGGCAGCGACGCGCGCCGCGGCTTCGGGTACAGACTGGTTGCTTAGGTTCTCAGCCACGTTTCCTCCCATTCCTCCTTCTATGCACGTAACATGCGGTATTCATTATAGGCGCTTGAGAAATACTTTCGACACTGATTGCGCTTTACCACACAAAAGTATTTTCTGCATTGCAAAGGTTTTTGCCCTAAATGGTCGTATTTCTCGGTGGGCGGCATACGTAAACGGGGGCATTCCGCATAAATGCGAAACACCCCCGTAACAATAGCTCGTCGCGAGCGGGACATGTTAGCGGGTCCGCAGCTCAAAAATCATGCGCTACAGACGCTCGCGAACCGCCTCGACAACGTTGGCCAAATCGACCAGTACCTCGTCGTGGCTCTGCATGTCGCGCACCTTGACCTTGCCGGCGGCAAGCTCGTCGCCGCCCAGGACCAAGATGAGCTTGGCGCCTACCTTATCGGCCTGCTTAAACTGGGCCTTGAGCGAACGGCCCTGATAGTCGGCCTCGGTCACAATCCCTGCGGCGCGAAGCTGCTGCGTAATGGTAAAGACGTTCTGACGCAGCTCCTTGCCGGCATTGGCGACGTAGACGCACGGGACCTCCTCGGCACCCAGGTCGCTGCCAAAGGC
>USTC01000250.1 GCA_900557505.1 uncultured Collinsella sp. | reverse complement strand
CCCACGACCTGCTCGTTGAACACCTTGCCGTCCTGAATGTCGTAGATCTTGAACTGCTCGCTGCGGCCAAAGTGCATAAAGATGTTGCCGTTGTCGTACGTGGTTGCCACCCTCATGGTGTCGACCTCCTTTGCTGGCCATACGGCCGTCACTGTGGTGATGGGGGAGTACGCGATATTGCCGCCCTCGATGATGAGCGCTCGTCCGTTGACCAGCGCGTTTGCCACCTTGCGATGCGCGCGGCTGCAGATTGCCGCCACCGTGGCGCGGGCAATGCCCATCTGCTGTGCGACTGCCTCTTGGTTAAGGCCTTCCAGGTCGCACAGGCGCAGGACTTCGAGTTCGTCGACCGTCATGTCGATGGCATCGCCGCTCGCCAGGCCGTCAGGGATAAAGCCGCGGTATTCGGGGATAATCCCGACGCGGCGTATTTTCTCGCGTCTTCCTGCCATGTGCACTCCTTATCTGACATATGTCAACAATAGAATAGCGAACGCGCAGATTTGCGCAAGGAATTTCTGGCATATGTCAGAAAATGAGGGCTTATGTTTGGGCTGTGGGGCTGCGTGCGCCTGGGCTACAATGAATCTCGCTTGTAGGCGACTGACAGGAGGGTCAATGAGCAAAGCTGATCAACAGTTTGTAACCATGTGCCGCGATATTCTGGACCATGGCACCACCACCGAGGGTCAAAAGGTCCGACCGGTGTGGGAGGATGGCACCCCTGCCTATACCATTAAAAACTTTGGTGTCACGGCCCGCTACGACCTGCGTGAGGAGTTTCCGGCTCTTACCCTGCGTCGTACGGCCCTCAAATCTGCCATGGACGAGATCCTATGGATCTATCAGAAGAAGTCCAATAACGTGCATGACCTCAACAGCCATATCTGGGATGAGTGGGCCGACGAGACCGGTTCCATCGGCAAGGCCTACGGGTATCAGATTGGCCAGAAGAGCCATTATGCCGAGGGTGACTTTGACCAGATGGACCGCGTGCTGTACGACCTTAGGAACACGCCGTACAGCCGCCGCATTATGACGAACACCTATGTGTTTAGCGATCTGTCCGAGATGCACCTGTATCCGTGCGCCTACAGCGTGACGTATAACGTGACGCAGCGCCCGCAGGATGACAAACCGACGCTCAACATGATTCTCAACCAGCGTAGCCAGGACATTTTGGCCGCGAACAACTGGAATGTGTGCCAGTATGCCATTCTGCTGATGATGGTTGCGCAGTCGGTCGATATGATTCCCGGCGAGTTGCTGCACGTGATCGCCGACGCCCATATTTACGACCGTCATGTCGATATCGTCCGCGAGCTTATCGAGCGCCCGCAGTTTGCGGCTCCCAAGGTAACGCTCAACCCCGATGTGCATGATTTCTACGCGTTTACGACCGATGATCTGATTGTTGAGGGCTATGAGCACGGCCCGCAGGTCAAGAACATCCCCATTGCGGTGTAGGTGACGCGCATGACGTGTAAGCTTTCTGCCATTGTCGCTGTGTGCGATGACTGGGGCATTGGCTGCGAGGGTGACATGGTCGTGTCCAATCGCTCCGATATGCGCCATTTTGTAGCGTGCACCAAAGGTTGCCCGGTCATTATGGGACGCAAGACACTTCTGAGTTTTCCCGGCGGACGACCGCTCAAGAATCGCCGCAATATCGTGCTCACCCGCGACGAGAGCTTTGCTGCCGAGGGTGTCGACGTGGTGCATAGCGTCGACGAGGCCTTGGCCGCCGTGGCCGATGAGCCCATTGCGTGGGTGATTGGCGGCGGCGAGGTGTATCGACAGTTCTTGCCGTATTGCGTCGAGGCCGAGGTTACGCATAACCATTGCGTGCATGACGTGGATACGTACTTTCCCGATCTGGATGCCGATCCCGCGTGGGAGATTGCGAGGCGTGGCGGTGTTGCCACGATTGCCGCGGGCGAGGGTGACGAGGGTCTCGATTATGAGTTCGCGACGTATCGTCGCGTTGAGGCGTAAACCCGATTATCCCTTCGGTATTATCGGGTTGAAATGAGTGGCGGGGCAGCGCATGGCGTTGCCCCGATATTTGTATAGGTGCTGTAAAGAAGGGTGCGGGCTGGCTGCTATGACTGATGCCGTTGAGGTGCTGCGAATCGATTCGCTCGAGGACGAGCGGCTCGATGCCTACGTGCGACTGACCGAGCGTGAGCTTCGCTGCGTGCTGGAGCCGCAGAAGGGCATTTTTATCGCCGAGAGTGCCAAGGTCATCGAGCGCGCAGTGCGCGCCGGATACGAGCCGGTGAGCTTTCTTTTGGGCGAACGCTGGCTCGACCAGATGATGCCGCTGTTTGAGCGCCTGGCGGTACGCGAAGGTGCGGGCCCGGTTCCCGTGTTCGTGGCCTCGATGGAGCTTATGGAGCAGCTGACGGGCTTTAACGTGACGCGCGGTGCGCTCGCGGCGTTTCGTCGCCCGCGGCAGATTCCGGTTGATG
>USTC01000249.1 GCA_900557505.1 uncultured Collinsella sp. | reverse complement strand
TGAAAGCCGCGGTTGGCCTCCTCGTACTCAACCTTGAGCTCGGCGAGCAGCGACGCGCACTCGCCGGGGGCGATATCCAGTGCGCCGGCCAGCGCGGGCGCACTCACTGGGTCGCTTGACACCAGCAGCAGCGCCTCGAGGGCTCCTTTGAGGCTGTTTGCCTCCAGCGTAGAAAGGGTTGACATGGTTGCCGCTCCTATTCAGTGAGCTCGGGGCCCTCGCCGGGCACATAGGCCTCGGCGCCCTCGACGCGGTTGATGCGGATGGTTCCAAAGATCTCGTCCTGGCTCAGCGTGAGCGAGCCGCGCTTGGCGAGCTCCAGCATGGCCAGGAAGGTAACGACGAGCTGCTCGGTCGTGGCGTCGCCGTCCAGCAACTCGCGGAAGGTGCAGGTTTGGTGCGCCATGGTAAAGCGGTCGACCGATGCCACCGTCAGGTCGAGCGGCACGCGATGCGGTGCCACGTGCTCGGCCTCCAGCAGGAAGGTCTGGCGCTTGCCGTCCAGGTCGGCGCAGATGACGGCCAGGCCGCGCAGGGTAATGCCGGCCAGGTAGTCGGGCATAAGACCCAAAAACTCGGGGTCGGGGCCGGCAACGCGCGGATGCATGCGGCTCTCGGCCTGCATGCGCGCGCCAAGGGCCGCCGCCGCGCCCTTAAACTGCTTGTAGGCGATCAGGCGCTGGATCAGGACCTCGCGCAGGGCGTCGCCGTCGAGCGCGCAGAGTTCCTCGAGGTCTTCGTCGTCCTCGTCATCGTCGACGGATTTGCTGGGGGCCTCCTGGGGCACCAGCGAGGCGGCCTTGATGTCCAAAAGGGTTGCCGCGACCAGCAAAAAGTCGCTTGCCACGTCCAGGTCCAGCGCCTCGATGCGCTCGACCTCGGCAAGGTACTGCTCGGCCACCTCGCTAATGGAGATGGCGCCGATATCAACTTTTTGGCGGGTTACCAACTGCAACAGCAGGTCGAACGGTCCGCTGTAGACCTGCGTCGACACGCGATACGACATCTTCGACCTCCTTTGACGGCGCCTTCGCGGCGCGGTTTGGGTGCATGTTGCGACCGTTTTGCACGGTCGACCTGTAAGTTTACCCTAGATGCCGGCGATTGCGAAGTTGAGCAGCCACTCAGCCAGCGGATACACGGTAACGTCGAAATAGCGGCCGATCACGTCGATGCCGGTCCACATGGGCAGCAGGTACAGCACGATGATAAGGATCGGCATGGCGTATTGCTGCAGACGATAGTAGTTGGCGAGCGCCTTGCCTTTGAGAAACGGCACGATGATCGACGAGCCGTCGAGCGGCGGAATCGGGATGAGGTTAAAGAACGCGAGCGACAGGTTGACCACGATGAACGTGGCGCCGAAGTTCATGATTTGCGACGCTACGGCAAAGGACATGCTGGTGTAGAGGTTGCCGTAGGTCAGGTGCATGAGGGCTGCGGCCAGGCGTGCTAGTGCGATGTTCGATACGGGGCCGGCAGCGCTCACCAGGACCTCGTCGCGCTTGGGGTGCTTAAGGTTGTTGAGGTAGACGGGCACGGGCTTGGCGAAGGCGAACACCGGGCCGCCAGCGGCGAGCATCAGCAGCGGCAGGAGGACGGTGCCAAACGGGTCGATATGGTTGAGCGGATTGAGTGAGACGCGGCCGCGCGAACGGGCCGTCTTGTCGCCGAGTGCCCAGGCAGCGGCGGCGTGTGCGCTCTCGTGGATGACAATGCCAACGATGACGGCGACAGCGCTGGCGAGCAGGTTCATGAAGTAGCTGCTGGACATGGCGATCCCCTAGCGGACGCGACGCGAGGCGCGTGTGAGCAGGTAGTCGGCCACAAACAGGATGACGGCGACGATGGCGTAATCCAGGCGGAACACGCCACCAAAGGGTGAGGTGATGGCGCCGTAGCCGGCGATGGCGCTCGGCAGCGCGCGCGAAAGCTCAACGACAAAGCCCACGATCTGCAGCTTGGCGGTGAGGCCGCTAAAGCACAGCAGCACGGTCATCGCGCTCATAAAGATGCCGCAGATGCGACAGGCGATGGCGATGATGCTCATCGCCACGGCGGCGGCTTTACGAGAGTTCACGCGCGGTCTCCTCTTCGATCTGGGTGGAAAGCTCGAGCCATTCGTCCTCGAGCTTGGGTAGCTCTTGCTTAAGGCCGTTATATTCCCCCAGCGCGGCGTTGAACTTGTCCTGATCGGCATAAAGCTCTTCGCTTGCCATCAATTCCATAAGCTCGTCATAGCGGGCACGCTTTTTGTCGAGCTCGGCCTCTATCTTTCTGAGCTGGTTGCGCACGCCCTTGAGCTTTTTGTTGAGCGCGGCGCGGGCCTGGGCCTCGGCGCGCTTTTGCTCCTTGGTCTTTTTGCCCTCGGCCGGCTTAGGCGCCGCGGCGGGGGTGTCGACATGGGCGGCGCTGGCTTTGGTGGACTTGGCCGCGGCAGGCACGCTCTCCCCTGCTGCCTCGGCGGCGGCGCGGGCCGCGA
>USTC01000248.1 GCA_900557505.1 uncultured Collinsella sp. | reverse complement strand
CGACCTTAAGACGTCGCGTTATATTCGCCAGCTTACCCGCGCCGGCGTGAAGGTCCACGTGGGCCACGAGGCTGCGACGATCGACGAGGTCAAGCCCGACGTGGTTGTGGTCTCCACCGCTATTCCCGAGTCCAACCCCGAGCTCGTGCGTGCCCGCGAGCTTGGTATTCCCGTGTGGCCCCGTGCCAAGATGCTCTCGGCTCTGGGCCATGGCTACACCACCGTCGCCGTCGCCGGCACGCACGGCAAGACCACGACCTCTTCGATGTGCGCCACGATGCTCGACCGCATGGGTCTGGACCCCAGCTTTTTGATCGGTGGCATCGTCGAGGGCTACGACACCAACGGCAAGAACGGCTCGGGTGACTACTTTGTCGCCGAGGCCGATGAGTCCGACAGCTCGTTCCTGTTCCTGAACCCCAACGTGGTCATCGTGACCAACGTCGAGGCCGACCATCTCGATCACTACTCGGGCATCGAGGAGATCGAGGCCACCTTTGCCAAGTTTATGGGGCTGGTGGGCGAGGGCGGCACCGTCATCGTTTGTGGCGAGGACCCGCATCTGGTCGAGCTTGCCAAGTCGACGGGCCGTCATGTGCTTTCCTATGGCTTTGCCGAGAACAACGACATCGTCTGCGTGCATCCGGATGTCAAGGGCATCCAGAGCGACTTTATCGTTCGCTTTGAGGACGGCACCGAGCACGCTGTCGAGATTAAGAGCAACCCCGGTCGTCACAACATGCTCAACGCCACGGCCGTCTTGACCGTCGCCCATGTCCTGGGTCTCGATATCGACGCCGCCGCTAAGGCACTTTCAAGTTTTGAGGGTGTCCGCCGTCGCTTTACCCACGTGGGCGATATCGACGGCATCACGGTGGTTGACGATTACGGCCATCATCCCACCGAGATCAAGGCGACGCTCGCTGCTGCCTCTTCGCTGGGCTACAAGCATGTCGACGTCGTGTTCCAGCCGCACCGCTATTCGCGCCTGCAGGCTCTGTGCGATGACTTTGCCGATGCCTTTGCCAACGCCGATAAGCTGCTGCTGATCGATGTGTTCTCCGCCGGCGAGATGCCGATTCCGGGCGTTACCTCCAAGATGCTCGCAGATACCGTTCGCGCCAAGCACCCCGGCAAGGAGGTCGTGTACTGCTCCAGCCGTCTTGAGCTCAACCAGGAGCTTGAGAAGCTCGTGGGCGAGGGCGACCTGCTGCTCACCATGGGTGCCGGCGACGTTACGACCGTCGGCCCCGAGTTCATCGAGTATCTGACTGCCAAGAAAGACGCTTAACCCCTATGGGTCTGTTTAACGCCGTCATGGCGCTTTCGGGCATGATCGACACGGACGTGGTCGAGGACGAACGTCTTGCACGCCATACAAGCTATCGTATCGGCGGCAAGGCCGACCTCTTTGTGACGTGCCATAGCTACCATGCCCTGCGTCGCGCCGTGGCGGTGCTTGACCGCGAGCAGGTGCCGTGGGTGATTATCGGCAAGGGGTCCAACCTGTTGGTTGCCGATGCCGGTTATCGCGGCGCCGTTATTTCGCTGGGACGTGAGTTTCAGCGCACGGTTGTTGCCGAGGACGGCTGCACGCTGACCGTTGGTGCGGGCGTGATGTTCGCGCGTTTGGTCAACGATGCCTTGTCGCGCGGACTTTCGGGCCTTGAGTTCGCTGTCGGTATTCCCGGTTCGGTCGGCGGCGCCGTGTCCATGAACGCAGGTACGCGGACCGAGTGGATCGGCTCTCTTATCGAGGACGTGGTCACGTTTGATCCGGCGTCCGGTATTAAGCACTATGCAGGGTCCGAGATCGCTTGGGGGTATCGCGAGTGCAGCTTACCGCGTAACGAGATCATTCTCGAGTGCGTGCTCAAGCTCAAACCCGCGTCTAAGGCCGACATTCGCGAGCGTATGGAGCGGTACCTGACGCGCCGCAAGCGCACGCAGCCCATGGGCCGTGCATCCTGCGGATCGGTCTTTCGCAACCCGCCCGATGCAAGCGTGGGTAAGTTGATTGAGGATTGTGGATTAAAGGGTTTTTCGGTTGGCGGTGCGGAAGTTTCGCCCGTACACGCTAATTTTATCGTTAATAACGGAACCGCCTCGGCCGATGACGTGGCCGCGGTTATCAGGCATGTGCACGGAAAGGTGAGGGAGGCGTATGGCATCGAGCTCAGACCGGAAGTTAAATTCCTCGGCTTCTAGAGCATCGAAACCACCCTTCCGCCGCGCCGGAGGGCGTTCCGGCGCACCTGCCCAGCCTCAACATAAGCCCGCCATGCCCTCCAAGTCTGTTGGGCCCGTTCGTCCTGCCAAGCGCCCGGTCGTCGGCTCGCAGCTGGGAGGACGCCCCGCTTCTAAAAAGACGAGTCGTCCGGCTCCGCGTCCTTCGGTGACGCCCAAGCCGGCGATGGGCACCAAGACCTCCCGATCCATGGCGACGCCCAGACCTTCGCTGGGAGCTCGTGCGCCGCATGCCGGCCG
>USTC01000247.1 GCA_900557505.1 uncultured Collinsella sp. | reverse complement strand
GCGCCAGCTCCACCGGATCGCCCGCATCGCGCAAGCTCACAAAGTTGACGCCCTTAACCACACGGCCGTCCTTGACGTCCAGACAGGGAATCACGCGTTTGGTAAGCATGGGCTACTCCTCCCCTCGGGCGGCGACCAGTGCCTGGGCCAGCGTAAAGTTGCCCTCGTAGAGCGCACGGCCGGTAATGGCGCCTTCAATCGCGCCCTCACCCACCGCAGCCAGCGCACGAATGTCATCGAGCTTAGAGATGCCGCCCGAAGCCACGACAGGAAAGCCCGCGACCTTGGCAACATGGCGATACGCCGCCACATCGATGCCCGTCTGCATGCCATCGCGCGCGATGTCGGTATACACCAGATGTTTAAAGCCCAGCTCGGTGAGCTGCGCCACGGCATCGTCGAGCGCCACGCCCGCGCCGTCGCGCCAGCCATTCACCTTGACCTGGCCGTCGCGTGCGGCAATATCTGCCACCAACAGCTCGCCAAAGCCTTGGGCCGCCACCTCGGCAAAACCCGGCTCGGTCACGAGCACCGTGCCTAGTGCAATGCGGCGCGCACCATAGCCGGCCAGCTCGTCGATGCGCGCGAGCGAACGGACGCCGCCGCCCACGTCCACGGATAGGCCGTCGACGCCACAGATGGCCTTAATCGCCGCCGAGTTGGCAGCGCATGTGTCCTCGTCCTCGCCAAAGGCAGCGGACAGGTCGACGACGTGCACCCAGCTCGCACCCTGCCCGGCAAACGAGCGGGCAACGGCCACGGGGTCGTCGGAATATACCTTGCAGCGGCTGCGGTCACCGCGCTCCAGGCGCACGACCTTGCCGCCGATCAGATCGATAGCGGGAAACAGGATCATCGGCCAACCTCCTCGACGATGTTGACGAAGTTCTTAAGAATGCGCTGACCCAGCGCGGAGGATTTCTCGGGATGGAACTGGCAGCCCCACACGTTGCCGTGGCGCACGATGCACGGGAAACTCCGTGTATAGTGCGTGCGCGCCAACACATCAGCGGCATCGACGTCGTCGGCCACCGCGTAGCTGTGGGTGAAGTACATATTGGCGCCCTCGGCAAAACCGGCAAGCAACGGATCGGCCGCACCGGCGGGCGTCATGTGCACCTGGTCCCAGCCCACGTGCGGCACCTTCAGGCGACTCGATTCCAAGCGCGTGCACGAGCCACGCATAATACCCAGGCCATCGACCCAGGGACCGCCAGCCTGCTCGGGGGTGTTGCTATCGGCAACCGCGCCCTCGTCCGCAGGCACGCCCTCGTTGCCGCGCTCAAAAAATAGCTGAAGGCCCAGGCAGATACCGAGCAGCGGAGTTCCGGCGGCGACGGCATCGAGCACCGCGTCCGCCTCGCCGCTCTGGCGCATAAAGGCGATCGCGTCATAGAACGCGCCCACGCCCGGGATGACCAGGCCGTCGGCGCGGCGGATCTGCTCCGGGTCGTCCGACGTGCAGGCGGCGGCACCGGCGCGCGCAAGCCCGCGCACAACACTCGATAAGTTGCCCTTGTGGTAGTCGACCACCACGATTTTCGGTTCGCCCACGCGACCCTCCTCTTCTCATCATCCAAAACCACCACAAAGGGGACAGGCACCTTTGTGGTGGTTTGTGCGATCCGTCAGCTACAGCGAACCCTTGGTGCTGGGGATGCCCTGCACGCGGGGATCGAGCTCGCAGGCGTGGCGCATCGTGCGACCTACGGCCTTAAAGGCGGCCTCGATAATGTGATGCGAGTTACCGCCCGCCAGCTCGCGCACGTGCAGCGTAAGTTTGGCATCGCGCGCAAAGGCGTAGAAGAACTCAACGGCCAGCTCGGTATCGAAGCTGCCCACGCGCTCAGTCGGCACGGGCAGCTCGCAGTAGGCCTGCCCGCGGCCCGAAATATCAACAGCAGACATCACGAGCGTCTCGTCCATGGCAATCGCCGCGTCGGCAAAGCGTGTAATGCCCGCCTTGTCGCCCAACGCTTGGCAAAACGCCTCGCCCAGCACAATGCCCGTGTCCTCGACGGTGTGATGCGCATCGACCTCGACGTCGCCCACCGCGTGCACCGTCAGATCGAACAGACCATGGCGGCCAAAAGCGTTGAGCATGTGGTCGAAAAACGGCACACCGGTCGAGATATCGCACACGCCGCTTCCGTCCAGGTCGAGCTTTACGACAATGTCGGTCTCGCCCGTCTTGCGGGTCACCTCGGCATAGCGGTCCATCTACATCTCCTCCTTCACCAGCGCGGCAAACGCAGCCAGCACCTCGTCGTTTTCCTGCGGGGTGCCCACGGTAATGCGTAGGCAGTCCGCGAGCCCCGGCGCGTAGCTAAAGTCGCGCACCAAAATCGAATACTCGTCGCGCAGACGCTCGCGCACGCGCGTGGCGTGTGGCGTGCGCACGAGCACAAAGTTTGCTGCGCTCGGCCATGCCTCCACGGGCATGGCCTCGGCAGCCATCGCGCGCAGAGCGGCCAGCTCGCGCTCGCGCTCGG
>USTC01000246.1 GCA_900557505.1 uncultured Collinsella sp. | reverse complement strand
GACGTCGTGCGAGGACGGGCTTCCAGATCGATATGTCCGTCCCAGGCAACATAGTGCGAAACGTCGGCAATATGGACACCCAGCTTATAGCCACCCTCGGGCGTGCGCTCCAGCGAGATGGCGTCGTCAAAGTCGCGCGCGTCGACCGGGTCAATCGTAATGACAAAGCGGTCGCGCAGGTCTCGGCGGAGCGGGTCCTTGAGTGCCGAGGCCACATCGAGCGAAAGTGCCTCGGCCTCGGCTAGCGCGGCCTCGGGATACGTATCGGTATAGCCATAGCGCGCCATCACATACTGAACGCCCAAATCGGGCGCATCATCGCCGCCAATACGGCGCTCGATCGTCACGGTGCCCGATTCCAGGCGCGTCGGATATGTCAGAATGCGCGCGACGACCGCATCACCCGGATGAACGCCCAAGCGCTCCGCCGAGGTGTCCTCCGGCAGAATAAAGAAATCGGCCTTAAGGCGAGAATCAAGCGGCTCGATCACCCCGAGCGGGCCGGCGGTCTGGTACGTGCCCACCACACTAATGGCCGCACGCTCGACGACGCCCTCGATTACGGCGCGTCGCTCGCCATGCGGGCTGTTCTTAATGCTCACGGCAACGGTATCGCCGTCCATAATCTCGCGCTTGCCGCGGCCCATGACCTTGTAGTCGCCGTTTTCGGTTACAACGTAGGCGCTATGCTCATGGAGCTGCACGCGTCCGGCCAGACTCGGGCGACGCTCGGTGCGCACCGGCCCGCGCTTATTGCGAGCTCCACGCTTATGCTTGTTATTGCGCCCCATGGCGCCTCCTTACTATCGATGGCCGTTTACACCCCAAGAGTCTACCCAAATGATCCCTAGGGGACGGCAGGATTGCGGATCACATGGATAGACCAGCGCCACGATGATCCGCAATTCTGCCGTCCCCTAGGGATCAAAAAACGGGCCGCCCCCCCAAAAGAGACGACCCGTTGAAGGAACGAATTCCAAGCACGCCTACACGCGCAGATAGCGGCGCATGGCGATGGCGGAACCAAAGAGACCGATAATGACGCCGACCAAAATCAGCGCGGCGTAGGTCACCAGGTAGTACTGCATCGGCAGCGCAAACGACATCCAGCCGATGCTCTCCTGCAGACGCGGAACCATCAGGTTACGCAGCAGCTCCAGCACGCCGATGGAAAGCAGCGAGCCCAAAATGGCCTGCAGCACGCCTTCGGTAATGAACGGCCCGCGAATGAAGCCGTTGCTTGCGCCCACCAGGCGCATGATCGCGATCTCACGACGACGCGCCGTAATGGACAGGCGAATCGTGTTGTTAATGAAAATGAACGCGATAAAGGTCAGCAGGCCGACGAGCACCACAGCGGCGATACGGATGTAGTTCGTCACCTGGAACAGGCGGCTCACTTCCTCCTGGCCGTACAGAACGCTCGCGTTAACGTCGCCGTCGTCCGCGATCTTCTGGAAGTCGGCGTTCTTCTTGAGCTTCTGGGCCGTGCTCTCGACCATGGACGGATCGTCCATCTCGATGGCAAACGAAGCCGGCAGCGGGTTCTGACCGTCGAGCGCGCTCATGGTAGCGTCGGCGTTACCCGACATCTTGCTCGTGTACTCGGCCAGCGCGTCGTCCTTGTCCTTGTACGTCACGGACTTGACGTTGCTCCACGTCTTGAGCTCGGCCTCAAAGGCCTGAACATCTGCCTGGTCGGCGTCATCGCTAATAAAGGCGTTGATGACGACCTGATCCTCGACGGTGCCGATCACGGAGTTCAGCATCGCGGAACCCATAATGAACAGGCCGATGATAAACAGCGAAAGGAAAATCGTGATGACGGCGCCGAGCGAGGTGGTCCAGTTACGGAAGAAGTGGCTGATTGCCTCTTTGAGCGAGTAGCCCACGTTAGTTGGTGCCATAGTTGCCGTAACCTCCCCTCTCCTGGTCGCGGATTACGTGGCCGCCCTCGAGGGCGATCACGCGACGGTGCATGCTATCGACCATCTCGCGGTCGTGCGTAGCGACGATCACGGTGGTACCGGTGCGGTTAATGCGCTCGAGCAGCTTCATGATGCCCAGCGAAATCGCCGGGTCGAGGTTGCCCGTGGGCTCGTCGCAGATAAGGATGGGAGGACGGTTCACGATGGCGCGCGCGATGGACACGCGCTGCTGCTCGCCGCCGGAAAGCTGATCGGGGCGCTTGTTGAGCTTATCCTGCAGACCGACCAGACGCAGAACCTCGGGGACCTGCGTTTTGATGACATGACGGGACTTGCCGATTACCTCGAGCGCGAACGCCACGTTCTCGAACACCGTTTTGTTCGGAAGCAGCTTGAAGTCCTGGAAGACGCAGCCGATATTGCGGCGCAAATACGGCACGCGCCAGTTGCGCATGTTCGCAAGATCCTCATCGGCGATGTAGATATGGCCCTGCGTGGGCTTAACCTCACGGATGAGCATGCGGATGAAGGTGGTTTTGCCGGAACCGGAATGACCGACCAAAAACACG
>USTC01000245.1 GCA_900557505.1 uncultured Collinsella sp. | reverse complement strand
CGCGGCCAGAATCGCCTCGCGCATGCGGCCGGCTGCGGCGGCGTCAATGCAGGGCAGGTCGTTCGTAAGGATCGCCTTGCGGTCGGCCTCGCGATAGACCATGTCGTCCATGGGCAGATCGGAGATGCCACCGATCTGCGCGACGTGCGCCATGACCTTGATGCCGCGGGCCTCGAGCGCCTGCAGCGCGATACCGCCCGCGATGCATAAGGGCGCCGTCAGGCGGCCGGAGAAGTGTCCGCCGCCGGCGACGTCGTGCATGTTGTGGTACTTCACGCGTGCCGGAAAGTCTGCGTGGCCCGGGCGGGGCTTGCGGCGCAGTTCGGAGTAGTCTTTGGAGCGCGTGTTGGTGTTCTCGATAATCGCGGCGATAGGCGCGCCCGTGGTGTGTCCATCGACTATGCCGGCGATAATGTGGGCGGCGTCGGCCTCGCGGCGCTTGGTCGCGGTCTCGTCGCGACCGGGGGCGCGACGGTCCAAAAAGGCCTGCAGTTGATCCTGGTCAATGGCGATACCGGCGGGAATGCCATCGAGTGAGCAACCGATAGCAGGGGAGTGCGACTGACCGAAAATGCTCAGATGCAAAACGTTGCCAAAGGTCGAGGACATGCTACTCCTCCTCGAGCGTGACCTTGCCGCCCAGCAGGCGGTAGTGGTCGAAGAAATCGGGATAGGACTTGTTGACGGCCTCGGCGCCGTGGATCACGACCTCGCCGGTTGCGCGACTCGCGGCGATGGCGGCCATCATGGCGATGCGGTGGTCGTTGTGCGAATCGACCTCGCCGCCGGTAAGGGCATCGACGCCCTTGATGATGAGGTCGTCACCGGCGATGCGCACCTGCGCGCCCAGCGCGGTGAGCTCGCGGGGGGTGGTGACCAGGCGGTCAGATTCCTTGATGCGCAGGCGCGCGCAGTCACGGATGAACGTGCGACCCTGGGCGAGCGAAGCAACGGCCGAGATGACGGGCACTAGGTCCGGAATGTCGTGGGCGCTCATCTCAAAGCCGGCGAGCTTGTCGGACTGGACGGTGGCGGCGTTCGTGGAGCGCACGATGCGGGCGCCAAAGCGCGAAAGCGCGGCGAGTACGTTGCGGTCGCCCTGCGCGGAGCTCAGCGACACGCCCTCGACGGTGATGGGGTCGGTGCCGATGGCGCCGGCGCACAGCCAAAAGGCGGCGTTGGACCAGTCGCCCTCGACGGCCACGTTGCCGGGCGTGCGGTACGAGCCACTGTTCACGCGGAAGTTCGTGACCTCGGGCTGGCCGTCCTTGGCCGGAATACGCTCGACGTTGACCTCGACACCAAAGGCCTTCATGGCCTGGATCGTCAGGTTGATGTAGGGGCGGCTCTCGATGAGGCCGGTCACCTGCACGCAGGAGGGCTGGGCGAGCAACGGGGCTGCCAGCAGCAGGCCGGAGATATACTGCGAGCTTACGTTGCCCGGCAGCATAAAGGTGCCCGGGCGCATGCGTCCGCTCGTCTTGAGCGGAAAACCGCCCAGACCCTGCAGGTTGCAACCAGCGGCAATGATCTCGTCGGAGAGCGGGGAGAGCGGGCGGGCGCCCAGGCGGCCCTGGCCCACGAAGGTGGCCTCCGCACCCAGCGCGCTGGCGACAGGCAGCATGAAGCGCAGCGTGGAGCCACTCTCGCCGCAGTCGAGCGTGCCGCCGGCAAGGGCCTTGAGCAGGCCAAACTCAATACTCTTCATGGTGGGGTGGACCTGGAAGCCGTCCTCGACGGTCTCGATGCGGGCGCCGAGCGCCGTGAGGCAGCGCACCGTGGCCTCGATATCGGCGCAGGTCGTGTTGCAGGCCACGTGAGTCTCGCCGTTGGCAAGTGCGGCGCAGATGATGAGGCGATGCGCCATCGATTTGGACGCGATGGCGGGAACAGTGCCCTTGAGCGGGGACGGGGTGATGCGGGCTAACATGCGGAAACGTCTCCCTTCTGGCCGAGGCCCTCGGCAATCAAATCATGGAAGGTGGAAAGCGGCGTGCGGTCGATGCTGCAGCGGCCAATGCCGTGCGGAATCACCAGGTCGATGGTGTCGCCCGCACGCTTCTTGTCGTGGAGCGCCTCGGCAAAGACGGCATCGGCATCTAGGTCGCAGCGGGTCTTGAGGCCGTGGCGGGCGCAGAGCCCCTCAATACGATCGGGCAGCTCGGCATCGCAAACGCCATGCAGGGCTGCGGCACGCGTGATGATGCCCATGCCAATCGACACGCAGTTGCCGTGGCCGAGCTCAAAGTGCTCACAGGCTTCGACGGCGTGCCCGGCGCTGTGGCCAAAGTTGAGGAGCTTGCGCTGATTTGTTTCGCGCTCGTCGGCAACGACCACGGCGCGCTTAATGTCGATATTGCGGGCGATGATGAGCGCCACACGGGCCACGTCACGGTTGAGCAGCTCAAGCGTGAGCGGGGTCTTCTCCAGCTCGGTGAAGAGCTCGGGGTCGGCGATCACGGTGTGCTTGACGACCTCGCCGCAGCCGTCGGCGAACTG
>USTC01000244.1 GCA_900557505.1 uncultured Collinsella sp. | reverse complement strand
CGATGACGCTCCCGCCGATGCCCTGCCGCCGGTGGTGGCGGAGCGACGCGAACGCTATCGCGCTGCCGGTATTGCGACCGATGAGGTTGAGCTTGCGAGCGGCGTTGCCGACGAGCAGGGACGTGTGGATGCTGCCGTGGGTGGCTATAACCGCGCGGTGCGTCGTCTGTACGGTCCCGGTACGCCGTGGGGCGAGGTCGCCGAGTGGCAGACGGCTACGTTGGAGGAGCTCGAACGTCAGCAGCGCATCAACGAGACGGCGAAGCATCGCGTGGTGGGGCTCGTTATCGAGACCCGGCCTGATGCCGTAACGCCGCAAGCGCTCACGCTCATCCGTCGTTTGGGCTGTACCAAGATTCAGATGGGCATCCAAAGCCTTGACCAGCACCTGCTCGACATCAACGAGCGCCGTATTACGGTGGCACAGATCGCGCGAGCGTTTTCGCTCGCGCGCCTATTTGGCTTTAAGATCCACGCGCACTTTATGCTCAACTTGCTGGGCGCCACGCCCGAGGGGGACAAGCGTGACTACGAGCGCTTTATGACCGAGGGCGCCTTTATGCCCGACGAGGTCAAGGTCTACCCGTGCGCGCTCATCGAGGGCTCGCGTCTGGTGGGCTGTTACGAGCGTGGCGAGTGGCGCCCCTATACCGAGGAAGAACTGCTCGACGTGCTGGCCGACGACATCGTGGTGACGCCGGCGTTCTGCCGCATCAGTCGCATGATTCGCGACTTTAGCTCCGACGACATTATGGTGGGCAACAAGAAGCCCAACCTGCGTCAGCTCGTCGAAAACCGCCTAGCTGCTCGGGGTGACGGTGCGACGGTGCGTGAGATTCGCTATCGCGAGATCAGCACGGCGGGTGCCGACCTGGACGAGTTGACCCTTGACGAGGAAGTGGCGTACGAGACGCCGGTGACGCGGGAACGCTTTTTGCAGTGGGTGACGCCGCAGGGCAAGATCGCAGGCTTTTTGCGCCTGTCGCTGCCCGACCATTCGTTTGTTGCCGCGCATGCGGACGAGTTGCCGACGACGCCGGACGAGGCGATGATTCGCGAGGTACACGTGTATGGCATGGCGGCACGCGTGGGGGATCAAGGCCAGGCGGCGCAGCATCACGGGTTGGGGCGTTTGCTCGTAGAGCGTGCGTGCGAGATTGCCCGGGATGCGGGTTATGCGCGTATCAACGTGATTAGCGCGATTGGCACACGCGAGTACTATCGCCATCTTGGATTTTATGACCACGGACTCTATCTGCAAAAGGAGCTCTAGATGAACAAGCCAAGTGTTTCTGCTGGCGTCGTTGCCGGCGTTGCCCTGGGAGCTGCGGCGCTTGGTGCGGCCGCCGTCGCTGTTCGTGCTGCCTGTCTGCAGGTTGCGAGGACCCGCAATGGGTTGGCGCGTGTGAAGCGCGTGCATGGTGAGAGCGGTGACGAGGTCCGTGTGCTCGTGCAAGGCGGCGTCTACCAAAGCGCAAGCTACGTTGGCGAGCGTTGGGCAGAGCCCGTCTTTGCGTACTATCGTGCGTTTGACGATGTGTTTGAGGCCGAGGACGCAATGCGTGATGCTTACGGGCATGGTATCGACCGTATGCTCATGCTGGGCGGCGGCGGGTTTGCCTATCCCAAGTTTGCGCTGTTGTCGCACGAGGGCATGCGCATGGACGTTATCGAGTATGACGGAGAGATTACGCGCCTGGCGCGCCGCTGGTTCTACCTGGACGAGCTGGAGCGCGCGGTGGGCGACCGCTTGCGGGTGATTACCGCTGAGGCGCGTTCGTACCTGGGTGTGACGAGCGTGGGCCATCGTTGCTACGACGTGGTCGTGAGCGATTGCTTTGGCGGTGCCGAGCCCGTACGCGAGCTGGCGACGGTTGAGGCATTGCGTTTGGTGCGAGGCGGCCTGAACCCCGGGGGTATCTACGTTGCCAATATCGTGAGCGCAAACGAGGGGAACGACGTGACGTTCCTGCGCGACTGCGCTGCCACGGCACTCGAGGTATTCGCCCACGCCTGGGTGGTCCCATGTGGCGATGCGGAGTTCGGCGGCGAGGAGAACTACCTGCTCATCGCCAGCGACGGCGACTACGCCTTTGCCGAAGCCGTGCCCTTCGACGCTGACTTCCTCGGCACCGTCCTTCACGACAAGTAAGTCTCTCCGTCCCAAAAAGACTGGTCTTAGGCGTGGTCGCGCCAGCTGAGGACGCGCTGCTTCATGCCCTCGATGTCGAGCACGCCTTCGGCGAAGCCTTTGCGCACGAGCTCCTCGGGAACGTACTCGTCGTAGCGATCAAAATAAGGCACCTCGCCGGGATAGACGAGCTCGATGGGGTCGAAGTCCTTTTCGGCCTCGGCTGCGAGCACCTCAAAGAACGTCTCCTCGTCGGCCTTCATCTTAAACTGCATAAAGTATGGACGCGACGGATCGAGCCCGCGAAGGCCAAGCTCCGCGGCGCATTTAATCTTGAGCATGCGCTCGAGTGCCAAAAAGGCGTAGCTGCCCAACCA
>USTC01000243.1 GCA_900557505.1 uncultured Collinsella sp. | reverse complement strand
TCAGCCGCCCATTCGCGTGGCCACGCTCCATCTGGACGGCGTCGACCGTCAGCCTGTTTCCATTTTGAACGAGCTTAAAGCGTTGCTCGGGAAAGCCGTGCAGGTGCCAGGTACCAAACTGGATTAGCACCGCGCCCGCACCGCCTCCCCCATCGTGCGATAATCCTCTGCAGAAGTCACCAAAAGCAGAGGGAGTTTGTGATGAAGGTTCTTTTGGTCAATGGCAGCCCCAAGGCAAACGGCAACACCGCCCGCGCACTCGCCGAGGTTGCCGAGCAACTTAATGCAGAAGGCATTGATACCGAGGTGTTTCAACTGGGCGCTAAACCCATTCGCGATTGCATCGGTTGCGGCCAGTGCGGCAAGCTTGGCGGTCGCTGCACCTTTGACGACGACGTGGTGAACGAGCTCATCGCTGCCGCCGAGCAGGCAGATGGCTTTGTCTTTGGCTCACCCGTCTACTATGCGCACCCCAGCGGACGCATCCTTTCGGCCCTCGATCGCGCCTTCTATGCAGGCGGGCATGCCTTTGAGCACAAGCCCGGCGCCGCGGTCGCCGTCGCCCGTCGCGGCGGCACGTCGACCACGTTCGATGTGCTCAACAAGTACTTCACCATTAAGCAAATGCCCGTGGTTGCTTCCACCTACTGGAACAACGTGTTTGGCCGCGTGCCCGGCGACGCCGATGGGGATGCCGAGGGCCTTGCCACTATGCGAAACATCGGCAAGAACATGGCCTGGCTCCTGCGCTGCATCGAGGCGGGACAGGCCGCCGGTATCAACGCACCCGAGGCAGATCGCGCAACGACCAACTTCATTCGATAAGTCCAGCGGTGGTTACCTCGATGTCCTATCAATGTCAGCGAAAAGCCAGCTGATGAGGCAAGGTGCCTTGAAAGAGGAGGGCGCTGGGCTTTTGCCCGCGCCCGACGATTGAAAGGCAGATTGCCCATCAGATGGCTTTGCAGCGTCGAGGTGACCGCCGTTCGTTAGAACGGCGGAACAATATATGAATATCCAGATTTTTGGCACCAAAAAGTCCTTCGATACCAAGAAGGCCCAGCGTTATTTTAAGGAGCGCCGCATTAAGGTGCAGTTTATTGACCTTAAGGAAAAGGAGATGAGCAAGGGCGAGCTCACGAGCGTGATGCAGGCGGTCGGCGGTATCGACAAGCTGCTCAATCCCAAGGCCAAGGACGAGGAGACGCTCGCGCTCATCCAGCACCTCACCCCTAGCCAGCGCTTCGACAAGCTGCTCGAGAACCAGCAGGTTCTAGCCGAGCCCATCGTGCGCAACGGCAAAAAGGCCACCGTCGGTTATTGCCCCGATGTATGGGGAGCCTGGGAGTAGCTTGTGTTATTTGCCGGCGCGTGGGTATAAGAGCAGGCGTTTGGCATAAGATTCAACTGTAAGCCATGTCTAACAAAGGAGGGCACATGCCCAACAAACCCGTGAAGATCATCATGCTTACCGGCTACCTCGGTGCCGGCAAGACCACACTGCTCAACCACATCCTCGCCAACGACGGCGGCATCCGCGCCGCCGTGATCGTCAACGATATCGGCGAGATCAATGTCGACGCCAGCCTCATCGCCGACGGCGGCCTTTCCGAGACCGACGACCTCATCCCGCTCACCAACGGCTGCATCTGCTGCACGCTTTCGGACGACCTTGCCAACCAGCTGCAGGGCATCGCCGATTCGGGCGACTTCGATTACATCATCATCGAGGCCTCGGGTATTTGCGAGCCTATCCCCATCGCCTACACTATCTCGAGCTTCTGCGACGAGGCCAAGGTGGGCGGCGAGCCCAAGCTCGCGCTCGACAACATCGTGGCCGTGGTCGACTGCGCCCGCATGTACGACGAGTTCAACGGCGGTCGCGACCTGCTGGCCGAGGATATCGACGAGGACGACATCGAAAGCCTGCTCATCCAGCAGATCGAGTTCTGCTCCACGCTGATCCTCAACAAGACCGATACCGTGACGCCCGAGCAGATCGCCGAGCTCAAGGCCATCGTGCGCAGCCTTCAGAAGGACGCCGTGATTGTCGAGGCTCAAAACGGCGAGGTCCCCATGGAGGAGCTGCTCGATACCGACCGCTTCGACTTTATGCGCGCCTACAACTCCGCCGCCTGGATCGAGGCCATGGAGCATCCCGAGGAGCACGACGACCCCGAGGTGCTCGAGTACGACATCGAGACCTTTGTGTACTCGCGCCGCAAGCCGTTTGACCTGCAGAAGTTCACCGATTTTGTTGAGCAGGAGTGGCCCGACGAGGTCATCCGCGTCAAGGGTCCGCTGTGGCAGACCGGCGATCCGGACATGTGCTACATGTTCGAGCAGGCTGGCCACCAGATGCGCCTGATGGAGAACGGCCTGTTTGTCGACTCGGCGCCCGAGGGCGAGAAGCAGAAGATCATCGACGAGAACCCCGAGATTATGCAAATTTGGGACGACGAGACGGGCGACCGCATGACGAGCCTGTGCATCATCGGCCGTCACATGGACAAGG
>USTC01000242.1 GCA_900557505.1 uncultured Collinsella sp. | reverse complement strand
GGCAAGCGTACCGGGGCTTGACGCGTTACAGGATGTTCCGGCGTTCGATGCCCTGCCGGTCGATGCGGCTCAGCAGGCTGCATTTGACGACTTTTGCGCACAGGCCGAGGAGCCCGAGCAGATGCAGCTCGGTGCCGTGGTGCGCCTGGACCGCGGGTTTCCGCTGGTGGCAACTGCCGACGACACGTTTCGTGCCGAGCATGCCGTAGGGTTTGCCAAGTCGCGTGGCGAGGACGAGGTCTTGCTGCCCGCCGTGGGCGACCGCGTGGCGGTTCGCCGTGCTCCCGGGCACGACATGGGCGTGATCGAGTGCGTACTGCCGCGCCGTACGAGCTTTGAACGTTGGCGTGGCCGTGCCCGCGGTGAGCGCCAGGTGCTCTGCTCCAACGTGGATAGCGTGCTAATCGTGCAGGCGCTCGGTGCCGGTGAGGTGCTGCTCGACCGCGTGGCGCGCTCGCTGGTGTTGGCGCTCGACTGCGATGCCGAGCCGGTGGTGGTGCTCACCAAGGCCGACCGCTGCGAGGCCGATGAGCTCGAGCGCGATCTGGACCGCGTGCGCCGTCTGGTGGGTCCGGACGTGCGCGTGATCGTGACGTCTTCTGCCGAGGGCCTCGGCCTGGACGAGGTGCGCGCCTGCGTACCGGCTGGGAGCTGTGCCATGATCCTGGGCGAGTCGGGCGCCGGCAAGTCAACGTTGCTCAATGCGCTGCTGGGCCACGATGCGCTGGCCACTGGCGGCGTGCGCGAGCGTGATGACCAAGGTCGCCACACCACGGTTGCGCGCGTGATGGTGGCGCTGCCGGGCGACGCCGGCGTGATCGCCGATGCCCCGGGCCTGCGCAGCCTGCCGCTTGTGGGGCATGAGCGGGGCCTGGCGCGTGCCTTCCCCGAGATCGTCGAGGCGTCGCGTGCGTGCCGGTTTGGCGATTGCACGCACACTCACGAGCCGGGTTGTGCCGTTCGCGAGGCCGAGGACGCGGGACAGATCGACAGCCTGCGTCTGGAGACGTTCCAAAACCTGGCGTCATCCATGCGCGTGAGCGCTCAAATGCTCGATCCCGATGTCCATCTGTAATTGACTTTTCCTATGACGGCCGTCTCCCAACTGCTTGGGAGGCGGCTTTTTTGCTGCCAAAGCGCCTCGAAATATGCGTTTTGCCGACGTTCTGACCAAAACCTTGCCACGAGCTTGACGGGCTGGTCAGCTTTTGGTCAGCAATTGGTTTGACACGTAAAACCAAGATTGCGATTGCGCCGCTTTGCGCCCTGGTCGCCCAGACAATGGTGGTACGGGCATTTGCCCGGCACCGCCATGAGAGGAGCGGCCGTGAACAAGAGCAAGCGCATCGCCATCAGTCTGGTCGCGGGCGTGCTTGCCGCGGCGCTCTGCATGGTCTACGGCTCACAAGCCGAGCGGGCCCAGGCCGAGACTTTGGCAAAATACGGCGGCGAACGCGTTGAGGTGTGCGTCGCGGCGCGCGATATCGATGCGGGCGAGACCCTCGACGAGACTAATGTCATAACTCAGGAATGGCTGGCGAGTCTGTTGCCGCGTGATGCGGCGACTGAGCTGCGTCAGGTGCGCGGCGACGTGACGACCTCGCGCATTCCCAAAAACGCCGTGATTTGCAATGTCTACACCAAGGCCGAGAGCCACAAACTCGAGGTGCCTAAAGGCAAGGTCGCCGTTTCGGTGGCGGTCGATGCCGAGCACTCGGTCGGCGGCGCCACGGGCGTGGGCAGCTATGTGGACGTGTACGTGCAAAAAGATGGCGTGACCGATCGTTTGTGCGGCGCGTACGTGATCGATACCAGCGAAGATGCCGGCACCACGCGTGAAGGCAAGATCGAGTGGGTAACGCTGGCGGCGGACCCCGAAGATGTCAAGGAATTGCTGGGAGCCTCGGGAAAGGGAACGGTCAGCTTGACGATCCCCGCCACGGCGCGCGGCAAAAAGAGCGGAGGCGACGAGTGATGAAGGCGATCTGGCTTGCGTGCTGCGCGTGCGGCGATTACGGGCTGCTACAGCAGGAAGTCGAGGGTCGCGATGTGGGCGCACAGGTGCTTCGCGTGGGCGACTTGGACGGGCTGGTATCCATGGCGCGGGCGTTTCCGTCGCGCCGCGGTGCCGCCATCATCGCGGCGTCTCTGTTCGATACCGAAGACGTGCGGAAGACCGTTGCGCGCCTGACGGCCGAGGGCCGTGTGAGTCGCGTCGTCGTGTTGATCGAGACGCTTGACCCGTCGGATATCGAGGGGCTGTTTCGCGCGGGGGCGACCGAGGTCATCGCTGCGCACAGTTTGTGCGGCAACGGGCGCGCGGGTGAGGGAACGGTTGATTCCGATCGGCGCATGACGATTGAGCCCGATGCTTTTGTTGATAGGGAACCCGGGGCGCCTCGCGCTACAAGAGGCCCGCGTGTTGATGAATATGGAAAAGCGGAAGCCGAGCATGGTCGGCGCCCCCGGGACCCCCTTGCATACGATGACGCTGGAGGGCCGGCACAGCATGCTGG
>USTC01000241.1 GCA_900557505.1 uncultured Collinsella sp. | reverse complement strand
TTCTCGGCGTGCAGCCCAACGACGTCATCAAGCGCCTGTTCATGCTTGGCCAGGTGCTCACGCTCACCCAGACCATGAGCGACGAGACCATGGAGCTCATCGCCGACGACATGGGCCGCAAGGTGCGCGTCGTGTCGCCGGAGGAGGAGTACGCCGTGGTGTACAACGACTCCGAGGCCGATTTGAAGCCGCGTCCCCCCGTGGTCACCGTCATGGGCCATGTCGACCACGGCAAGACCTCGCTTCTGGACGCCATCCGCGATACCGGCGTGGTGGCCAGCGAGGCCGGCGGCATCACCCAGCACATCGGCGCTTCCGTGGTGAACATCGGCGACCGCCAGATCACCTTCATCGACACCCCGGGCCATGAGGCCTTCACCGCCATGCGCGCCCGCGGCGCCCAGGTCACCGACGTCATCGTGCTTGTGGTGGCCGCCGACGACGGCGTCATGCCGCAGACCATCGAGGCCATCAACCACGCCAAGGCCGCAAACGTGCCGATCGTGGTCGCCGTCAACAAGATCGACAAGCCCGGCGCCAACCCCGACCGCGTGCGCCAGGAGCTCGTCGAGTACGGCGTCATCCCCGAGGACTGGGGCGGACAGAACATGTTCGTCAACGTTTCGGCGAAGAAGAAGCTGCACATCGACGACCTGCTCGAGACCATCCTGCTGCAGGCCGACGTGCTCGAGCTTCGCGCCAACCCCGATGCGCTGGCCTCCGGCTTCGTTATCGAGGCCAACCTCGACAAGGGCCGCGGCCCTGTGGCCACCGTGCTCGTGCAGCGCGGCACGCTGCATCCGGGCGACACCGTCGTCGCCGGCACGTCCTACGGACGCGTCCGCGCGCTGGTCGACCCGCGCGGTCAGCATGTCGAGGGCGCCGCGCCTTCCTACCCGGTCGAGATCCTGGGCCTGAACAGCGTCCCGGTCGCCGGCGACGAGTTCCGCGTGTTCGAGGACGAGCGCGATGCCCGCAAGCTGGCCGAGGAGCGCGCGCTGCGTGCGCGCCTGGCCGAGCAGGAGACCAAGTCGCATATGAACCTGGACGACCTGTTCAACCGCATCGAGGAGGGCAAGCAGACCGACCTGAACCTTATCGTGAAGGCCGACGTGCAGGGCTCCATCGAGGCGCTGCGCGACGCGTTCAACAAGATGGACCAGTCCGAGGTCATGATCAACATCGTGCACTCCGCGGTCGGTGGCATCACCGAGACCGACGTTACGTTGGCTGCGGCTTCCGACGCCATCATCATCGGCTTCAACGTGCGCCCGACCGGCAAGTCCAAGCAGCAGGCCAGCCTGTATAAAGCATCCGCCTGTACCGCGTCATCTACCAGGCCATCGAGGACATCAATGCGGCCCGCGTGGGTCTGCTCAAGCCCGAGATCGTCGAGGAGGACACCGGTACCGCCGAGGTTCGCGAGACCTTCAAGGTCCCGAAGGTGGGCACCATCGCCGGTTGCTACATCACCGACGGCGAGCTGCACCGCGACGACAAGATCCGCCTCGTGCGCGAAGGCACCGTCATCTTCGAGGGCGAGCTTGCATCCCTGAAGCGCTTCAAGGACGACGTGAAGGCCGTCAAGCAGGGTTACGAGTGCGGCATCGGCATTGCCGGTTACCAGGACCTCAAGGTCGGCGACACCATCGAGGGCTACACCATCAAGGAAGTTGAGCGCACCGAGTAATCAGCGTTAGCCGCCCGCATGGGCGGCGGGCTCGGCATTTGAAAGGGCTCCGGCATTCGATCCGGCTCCCGGCGCCGCAAGGCACGTTCCCGTGTGCACGGGTCTTGCGATGACGGAGCGGATTCGAGGCCGGGGCCCTTCTCGCTACCTTCGAGGTGCCCTATACTTCATGTATCCAAACCTGACCCTTCAGAGGAGCTGTATCTATGAAGCAAGGTTCCACCAACCGTAAAGTCAATCAACAGGCTCGCGAGGTCATCGCGTCCATCCTGCTTTTCGAGATCTCCGACCCGCGCCTGTCGCTGGTCACCATCACGGGCTGCGAGGTCAGCTACGACCGCAGCGTCTGCAACGTTTTCTACACCGCCGATCGCGGCGAATACGAGGAAGTCGCCGAGGCCTTCGAGAAGGCCTCGGGCCGCATCCGCTCGCTCATGGCGCGTCAGCTTTCCTGGCGTGTGGCGCCTGCGTTGCGCTTCATCCTGGATAAATCCGTGGATGAGGCCGAGCGCATCGCATCCGCCCTCGAGCGCGACGCCGAGCGCAATCGCGAATCGGCCGCTATCGCCGCCGAGCGCGAGGCCATCGAAGCGGCCGAAGAAACCGATCAGGAATAGCGGGGGATCGCCGCTATGACCGTAACCCCTCAAACGAACTGCACGCTCGAGCAGCTTGCCGATGCTCTGCGTCCGCTCGACGACTTCGTCATCTGCGGCCATGTTAGCCCCGATGGCGACTGCCTGGGCTCCCAGCTCGGCCTTGCCGCCGCGTTGCGCCAGCTCGGCAAACGCGTGACCTGCGTGCTGGTCAAGGACGAGCCCATCGAGGAGAACCTGTTGCAGCTGCTGCC
>USTC01000240.1 GCA_900557505.1 uncultured Collinsella sp. | reverse complement strand
CCCCGCCACTGCCGAGATGGTCGAGCACATCACCAACATCGCCGACATCCCCGTCATCGCCACGGTCGTACGTTGCGACGATGATGCGCATGCCAAGGTGCGCGCCGGAGCCAAGATCCTCAACATCGCGGCCGGCAAGAACACGCCGCAGGTCCTGCGTGAACTGCGCGAGCACTATCCCAACCTGCCGCTCATCGCACCGGGCGGCAAGACGCCCGAGAGCATCCGCGAGACCATCGCCGCCGGTGCCAACGCCATCATCTGGACGCCGCCTTCGGCCCAGCAGTTGCAGACCGACATGATGCAGCGCTACCGCAAGATGAAGGAAGACGCCACGCCTGTCATCTCGCACGACGATGTGCCCATTATCGACCAGGTCGCCGCCGCCGAGGTCAGCCAGGTCGAGAACATGAATCCCGACGTGCCGATTCCCGACGAAGTCATCGAACGCGTCGCTTCGATCCACGATCATATCGAAGAGCGTCGCGCCAACCGCGGCCTCAAGCCGTCACTGCACGGCTTTTTCTTCCGCGGCAAGAAACGCTAACCTCAACAGCAAGGCCCGCCCCACAAACGTGAGGCGGGCCGTTTTCGTTTGAGCAATCATGCAGCGACGTGATGGGCCAAGTTAATCCACGCGCTTGTCGCCCATAAAGAAGAGCGCCACCGTACCAGGTCCGGTGTGCGAACCGATCAGAGCACCGATATTGTTGATCTCAATCTTGCCTTTGAGCTGCGGAACTTGTTCCTCAATCAGTGCCGCAACGGCCTCGGCATCCTCGCGGCACGCCGAATGGGACAAGATGCACTTACCCGAATAATCCGCACCGTCCTGCACGTGTGCCATCATGGTCTTAGCCATCTCGGAAATCGCGCGCTTCTTGGTGCGAATCTTCTCACGTGGCGACAGCCCACCTTCGCAATCGACCGTCATAAGTGGGCAAATCTTAAGCGCTGTGCCGATAATCGCGCTCGCGGCCGAAATGCGACCGCCGCGCAGGTAGCTCGACAGATCGGTCGAGAAGAACCAGTGGTGCAGGTTGAGTTTGTGCTCCTCGATCCAGGCAGCCGTCTCGTCGAGTGAAGCCCCGCTATCGCGCACGTCGGCGGCATATTCCAGCAACAGACCAAAGCCCGAAGACGCCCCCAGCGAATCGATGACGCGCACCTTGCCGCCCTCGGGATAGCGATCCGCAAGCATCTGCGCCGCGACGCAGGCCGATCCATACGTGCCCGAAATACCCGACGACAACGTCAGGTGCAGCACGTCTTTACCCTCGGCAACAAACGGCTCCCAAAACTCCTCGTACTCACCCACGCTCACCTGAGACGCCTTGGGCATGGCGCCCGCGGCAATCTGGGCAAAAAACTTGTCCGGCGTAATCGACTGATACAGATCGTCCGTATAGACAACATCGTCGATCTCGTAATGAAAACACACGACAGGGATATTGCGCGACGCAAAGAACTCACGGGTTCGGTCGGCGGCGGATTCACAGGTCAGGACAAAATCACTCATATGAGGCTCCTTAAGTATTGCTACGCAAATTACCGCACAGCAAGCCTAAATACGATACAAATGTCCACTATTTACCAATTCGAACCATTGGCATTGAATATCTTTATCATCAACATCCCCATCCCCGCCATGGGCCAACATGGGCCAACATGGGCCAACATGGGCAAAATCACCCCCTTCGTCTCCACTTAACCGACACATCAACCTCAACTAAATCGATTTAGCAAACCGTTCAGCCGACAATTCAGCCACCGGCGCTAAATCGAAACAAAGCCGGCGCATACTGATAAACGTTTGACGCTGTTTTATCAGTTTTACCAACCATATCGGAAGGTGTTTCATGGTCGCATTCGATCGCAATCCGCAAGACTTTAAGTATCTGCGTCTGCTGTCGAGACAATTTCCCACCGAGCAATCCGCGTTTACCGAGATCATCAATCTCTCGGCCATTCTCAACCTGCCCAAAGGCACCGAGCATTTTATGAGCGACGTGCACGGCGAGTACGAAGCCTTTATGCACATCCTCAATAACTGCTCGGGCGTCGTGCGCGAACATGTCGACGAGATCTTTGGCAACACGCTCTCCTTTGACGAAAAGGGCGAGCTGTGCACGCTTATCTACTACCCGCGCGAGAAGATCGAGCTGGTCCGCAGCCGGCGCGAGGACTCCCCCACCTGGTACAAGACAATGCTCGACCAGCTCATCATGGTTGCCCGCTCGCTTTCGAGCCGCTATACGCGCTCCAAGGTGCGTAAGGCCATCCCGCGCGATTACGCCTACATCATCGACGAGCTGCTGCACACGCATCCGGACGAGAACAACTATCGTGTGCGCTATCACGAGCGCATCGTGGAGTCCATTCTGGAGACCGCAAGCGCCGACGACTTTATCGAGTCGCTCGCCTCGCTCATCAAGCGCCTGGCCGTCGACCACCTGCACCTGGTGGGCGATATCTTCGACCGTGGCCCGGGTCCGCACAAGATCATGGACAAGCTCATGAGCTACCATTCCGTAGATATCCA
>USTC01000239.1 GCA_900557505.1 uncultured Collinsella sp. | reverse complement strand
GCTCTTTGAGAATTTTGAAGGATAGACTTTGAAAGAAGCCTTTGCAGGAACTGCACTCGCCCGCCGCCCCCACAAACGGTTCGCCTTGCAGATCCTCGTTACGCCCCGGCGCCTCGCCGATAAACATTACGCGGGCGTGGGGGTTTCCCACGCCAAACACGATGTTATGGCGCGACTGATAGAGCTGGCAGAGATGACAGTCGCCTAAAACAGCCTCAATCTCCTCGAGCGCAACCTCGCGCGGCGCCTGGTGACTATGTCCGGGGATGTGCATGACACCCATAGTGGCTCCTACACGTAGACCTTGTCGAGACGCATGCCAAAGCCGCAAGCAATCTCGTAGTTAATCGTGCCGCGCAGGCGCGCCATCTCGTCCATGGTAATCTCGGCATCACCATCGCGGCCGACAATGATCATCTCGTCGCCATGCTCGGCCTCGGGAATCTCATGCGCCGGATTGGACTGGATGGCGACCATAAACTGGTCCATGCAGATGTTACCCACCTGACGAATGCGTTCACCGCGATACAGCACGTCCATACGATTGGAGAGCGTACGCGAAAGACCATCGGCATAACCGATCGGCAGCGTGCAAATCTGAACGCGTGTGCGCGGTACGCGGTAGGTAAAACCGTAGCCCACGCCCTCACCCATCGCAGGATGCGCCACACGCGTCACGCGCGCATGGACGCTCATAACAGGATCGAGCTTCATCACGCGGCCGCTCAGCTCGCATGGCTGCATGCCGTACAAGCCAACGCCGGCGCGAATCATATCAAAACGCATCGAGGGATCGAGCATCGAGGACGGCGTGTTGGCACAGTGCACGATGCCGCACTCAAAACCCGCGTCCTTAATGGCTTGAACGGCTTCGGTAAAGCGTTGGCACTGCAGTTTGTAGTCCCAACCCGAAGGTTCATCGGCCGTGGCGAAGTGCGTAAATACGCCATCACACTGGATACCGCGATGGAAGCTAATGCCACGAACAAAGTCGAGCACCTGCGTGTAGTGAACACCGATGCGGTTCATACCCGTCTCGATGGCTAGATGGTACTTGCCAACCTTGCCTGCCGCGACAGCGCACTCGCCATAGGCAAGGGCGAAATCGGACGTATAGACCGAAGGCATAATGTCAAACTCAAGCAGTGTGGGGATAGCCTCGATAGGCGGCTCGCTTAGGATCAGGATGGGTTTTGTGATCCCGCCCTGTCGAAGCTCAACGCCTTCACTAACCGTCGCCACGGCAAACATGTCGGCACCGGCCGAATACATGATTTTGGCGCACTCGACGGCACCATGGCCATAGGCATCGGCCTTGACTACGCAGCACAGTCGCTGACGTGGATCGAGCAGATTCTTGTAAGCCCTCGTGTTGCGGCGAAGCGCCCCTCGGTCAATCTCAACCCAGGACCAGCGCGTCAAATCGGCTTTATTCATGATTAGTCATCCGACCCTTCGTCCATGATTCCCAGATCATCGAGTGCATCCTTTGCCGCCAATTCCATGGCAGGACCGATCAAGTCGATCAGATCGGTCGCAATAACACTCTTCTCACCGTACTCCGTTGCCGCGGCAAAACCCGCGTAGCTGTGAAGCGCAACGGCATACGAATACAGCAGCTCCCAGCGATCCATCTCATCACGCATGGTAGCCAGTGTGCCGGCCAAAATGCCCGCAAGAACATCGCCCGAACCGGCAGTCGCCAACGACGCCGGACCCGAGAGCGGCAAAAGCACGCGCTCAACGCCACAGATAGCCGTCGTCGGTCCCTTGGCAATAACCACGAGATTGTCGGAGCCGGCAGCCCAGACAACCTTCTGCGCGGCCGCGATTGCAGTCCCCAGATCGTTAACCTCGTCACCGGCAACCAAGCGCGAAAGCTCGCGATAGTGCGGCGTCATGACGAGTGGTTGCTCACGGCGGTACATCTCAGGGTTGCTATCGATACCGTCGATAGCAATCTTAGAAAGGCAGTTGAGCGCATCGGCATCAAGGATCAGCGGCACATCAAGCTCCAACAAGCCCGAAACCACCTGCATGGCACCGGCAGACGTCGTCATGCCGGGACCGCACAGTACGCAGCTGTACTTCTTTGCAATCTCGCACACGGTCATACGAGCAGCGGCACCAAAAGAGCCGCGGGAATCGGACGGAATAGCAAAAACCGGAATCGAGGGAAGTGCCATACGAATAAGATTGGCACACGCATCGGGCGTCGCGACAGCCACATAGCCGGCACCCGCGCGGGCAGCAGACTTGGCGGCCATAATAGCAGCGCCAGGATACTGCGCCGAGCCGGCAACAATAAGGACGGAACCGCGAGAATACTTATCGATATTCGTGGGCAGCGGAGCAAAGAAATCCACCAGGTCACCGGGCTCGACAATCTCGGCGGCGTGGTCGACATCATCGATGACCTCGTCAAGACGGTCGTAAAGATTGCCGCAGATCAAATCGCCAGCATACTCAGGGCCATCAGCGCTATACAGACCAATCTTGGGCGCAATCATCGTCACCGTATGCTCGGCACGAATGCAGTCGTCATCAACAACGCCC
>USTC01000238.1 GCA_900557505.1 uncultured Collinsella sp. | reverse complement strand
CACGCGCCCGTATGCCAAAAGCAGCTGTTCGAGCGCCGATAGCTTGTCTTGAAGCTCCTTTGCGGGTGCCGTGGTGTCTAAAATCATGAAACGATCCTTATCGTTGAGTACTCGATCGAAAACTATAATCCTAATGCGTTACTTGCCATAAGACTTCTATCTGTGTAACGAAAGTGCAATATGGCATATACGTTATATACAAGTTGCCAAATGCGGTAGAGTTGCAGCAACGCGACAGCGAGAGTCGATGGGGGACCGATATGATCAAGGCTGTTATTTTTGACATGGATGGAACGCTGGTCGATACCGAGCGTTTGGGGATTAAGGCCTGGAAGGCAGGCGCCGCTGAGCTGGGGCTCGCGATTGATGAAGCGCTGATCCATCAGTTTATCGGCCGCACGCTGCCCGATGTTATGGACATCCTTGATGAGCATTACGGCAGCCATGAAACCACCGAGGCGATCTATCGTCGCCACAAGGAGATTCGCGACGAGATGGTCAAGACCGAACTGGAGCTTAAGGCCGGCGCCGCCGAGTGCCTAGACGAGCTGCTGGCCGCGGGCTATCACGTGGGTCTAGCGACGTCGTCGCGCCTCGTTACGGCCGAGCGCAACCTTAAGATGGTCGGCCTCTTTGACAAGTTTGAGACGGTGACCTGCGGCGAGGACGTCGTGCACGGCAAGCCCGACCCCGAGATGTACCTGCTTGCTTGCGAGCGCGCGGGCTTTGCCCCCGAGGAGTGCGCCGTGGTCGAGGATTCGCGCAACGGCTGCGTCTCGGGCATCACGGCCGGCTGCCATGTCTTTGCCGTCCCCGATATCGTGCCGCTGCCGCAGGACGTGGTGGATGGCTGCGAGGCCGTGCTCGATACGCTGTTCGATCTGGCGGCGGCGGTCAAGGCCGTACGTTAGACAATTGCGGCGTTGAAGCGCGCGATTGGCCGTCTTTGCATTTAAGCAAAAGAGGTCCGGCAATGGTCGGGCCTCTTTTGCTTTGGCGGAGTTTTGGCATACTGGCCGACGTGCTATAGATACGCGCCGAGGTTGATGGCCGTAGCGTCGGTCTGGGTGCTTGCCTGGGTGCTGGCGCGCTCCAGCAGGAACGGCCGCACGAGTTCTTGGCGGTTGATATCCTCGGCGGCGGTGACTGCGGTGACGGTGCGTGCTGCAGAGCCGACGTGGATGTGCTTGGTCTTTGTCGGGACCTTGTTCTCGATTTGCTCCATCAGCAGTTGGACACCCTTGCGGCCAATCTCGTAGCCCGGGGGCGCTACCGTAGTGAGCGGGACCGATCCGCTCCAGGCGAGTGGGTTGCCGTCGCATCCGGCCACGCGAACCTGCTCGGGGACGGAGATGCCTTTGTCGACCAATGCCGAGATAACGCCCGAGGCCAGCACGTCGGTCAGGCCGACGACAAAATCGGGGCGTTCGTCGGCAGGGCGCCCGGCAATCTGAGCACCAATACTGTAGCCGTCGGCTGCGGTATTCCACTCTCCGGCGTCAATGACTTCAATTTTGATATCGGGATGCAGGGCGAGCGCCTTATGAATGCCAAGGACGCGCAGGGTGAGTTGCATAAATGCTGCTCGGCCGACGACGACAATATGGTGCGCGCCGCGGGCGATGGCGAGTTCGGCAATGATGCGACCCTGGGCCTCGTTGTCGGCCGCTACGTAGTAGCCGGGCTCGGAGCAATGGATGTCCAGATGGACGATCGGCACGGGCATCTTGGTCATGGCGGGGTGCCAGTCGGGGGATGCCATGGGCTGAACCATGACGCCGGACATCTGGGTGCCCATAAAGTAGCGCAGGTAATGGTCCTCGAGAATATCGTCGTTATCGGCGTTGGCGATGAGCAAGTCGTAGCCGTGCTTGCGGGCCTCGTTGTGGGCGCCGCTGGCGATTTGGAGCGAAAAGCCGTGATCGAGACGGGGGAGCACCAGGCCAAAGGACTTGGTGGCGCCGCCCGCGAGCTGACGGGCGCTTTGGTTGGGCAGGTAGCCCAGTCGATTGATGGTTTCGTTAATGAGCTTGAGGGTCTCGGGACGCAACTTTTCGGGATGGTTGAGCGCGTTGGAAACCGTGCCCAACGAAACCCCGGCTTCGCGCGCGACGTCGCTGATTTTAACCTTTGCCATAGCGGCCCCTTTGATGCGTTTCAAGTATAAGCCAGATTGTAGCATCCCAAACCTACCAAAAAGGGACAGGTTTATTTTGGCAGGTTTTATCTGGGGAAACGCCGTTGCCAGCGCGACCACCACGAAGGGGGCAGGTACCTTTGTGGTGGTTTGGACCGGCTGGACGTGTGTGCATCGAGTGGTATCTAAGTTGAGATACCACTTCTGGTATATCAGCTTGCGTTTGCGTGAGTACAATACTCGAACGTTATACGTCTCAGCGCCCCTTGTGCGTGGACGTCTTGCAGTCACGCGAACGAAGGGATTTATCTTATGTGCGGAATCGTCGGCTACACCGGCTCTGATATTGCAAAGAACATCCTGGTCACGGGCCTCAAGCGTATGGAGTATCGCGGCTATGACTCCTCGGGTGTCGCGCTCGAGGTGGGCGAGGGCGCCGCGG
>USTC01000237.1 GCA_900557505.1 uncultured Collinsella sp. | reverse complement strand
GCACCGAGGCCGCTATCGCGCTCGCGATGCCCATCGCCACTCTGTGCCTGGCCATTAAGAACGTCGTCAACGCCGGTATGCCCCTTCTGGTCGACCGTGCCGACGTCTTTGCCAGCAAGGGTAACCTCAAGGGTATCTACGCTATGCACTGGATTATCGGTCTCGTGATTGTCGTCCTGGCCTTTATCCTGTGCTCGGTCTCCTTCTATCTGGGTGCCGACGCTGTTCAGGGCCTGCTCGACTTCATCCCGACGTTCGTCCTCGATGGCTTTGGCGTCGCAGCCAACATCCTGCCTGCCATGGGCTTCGCCATGCTCGGCCGTCTGGTGCTTACCAAGCAGCTCGTGCCGTTCTACTTCCTGGGCTTCCTGCTGTGCTCCTATGCCAACGTGCCCGTCCTCGGCGTCGCCCTGATCGCAATCATCATCGGCATCGACAAGTACGACCTGCTGGGCCTTGGTGGCGCCCAGTCCCAGCTTTCTGTGGAAGGGGATGAGGACGATGACTTCTAATTCCGAGAACCAGATTACTCGCTCCGACCTCATTAAGAGCGCCGTGAACACCGGCGCCCTGGGCATGGAATTCTCCTGGACCTACTACAAGCAGATGAACATTGCCTTCTGCCTGATGGTCGCCAACATGCTCAAGAAGATCTATGCCGGCCGTCCCGACGATTACGCCGAGGCCTTGCACCGTCACAGCGCATTCTTCAACATCACCCCGCAGCTCGCTCCCTTCGTGGGTGGCATCGCGATGGCCATGGAAGAAAAGGTCGCTCGTGGCGAGGTTGAGCCCGAGAGCGTCAACGACATCAAGGCCGCCCTCATGGGTCCGCTTTCCGGCCTGGGTGACTCCTTCTTCCTGTCCACCCTGCGCGTCGTCGCCGCTGCCGTGGGCATCAGCCTGTGCCAGGCCGGCAACGTCTTTGGCCCCATCGCCTTCCTGCTCGTCTACAACATCCCGGCGTTCCTGATTCGTATCTTTGGCGCTATCAAGGGTTATGAGCTAGGCATTGGCTTCCTCGACGAGGCTCAGAAGACCGGCCTGATGCAAAAGATCATGGCCTGCGTCGGCATTGTCGGCGTTATGGTCGTCGGCGCCATGAGCAAGGACATGTTCTGGGCTTCGTTGCCCATCGCCATCGGTCAGGGCGACTCCGCCCAGACTCTCCAGGACATCCTGGACGGCATCATGCCCGGTATGCTCGGTATGGCCGCCTTCTGGCTCTACTACTGGCTGCTCTCCAAGAAGATCAACCCGATGGTCCTGATCCTCTGCACCATGGTCGTGGGCATCATCGGCGCTTACTTTGGCGTGCTTGCCTAATATGTTCGAATCGCGCTTCCATCGCGTCTAACGGTTGCGTCGATCTTTGGGGGGCTTGTCGCATCTGCGGCGGCCCCCTGTTTTTTAAAACTCCGTACGAAAGGGGAGGGCTATGGTCGTACCCGAGCTTTCGCTCATGAACATCAACCATCGTTACTACAGCATCGAGACGTTTTTTAAGGCTGCAGGTGAGGCCGGCTATCGCAATATCGAGCTGTGGACCGGCTCGATGCACCTGTATGTGGATTGCCATGAGCACGATTCGGTGGATAAGATTCGCGATCTTGCCGCCCAATACGGTATCAAGATCGTGTGCGTGTGCCCCGAGCAGAACAACCCCAAGCCGTGGAACGTCGCGGTGCGCGGTGAGGCGGGCCAAAAACGCATCCTCTCGTACTTTAAGAATGTGATCGACGTTGCCGTTGAGTTGGGCGTGCCGCAGATTCTGGTGACGAGTGGTTGGGCCTATCTGGACGAGCCGGCTGAGGACGCCTGGGCCCGCAGCGTTGCCATGCTGCGCTCGGTGTGCGACTACGCCGATACGCGCGGTATTCGCGTCGCGCTCGAGGCCCTGCAGCCATCGGAGTCCGTGTTGGTCAACACCGCACAGGATGTCGCGCGCATCCTCGAGGCGGTCGATCGTCCCAACCTGAAGGCCTGTATCGACTTTGGCGCCATGGAAGTTGCCGGCGACACGATCGACGGCTACTTTGAGGTTTTGGGCGACAAGATCGTTCACACCCACTTTGTAGATGTGGGCGGCGGCACGACGCATCTTGCCTGGGGCGACGGCGAGCGTGATATGCGTGCCGACCTCGAGGCACTCATGCGCCACGGCTATACGGGCTATGTCTCGGCCGAGACGTGTGATGGCCGCTACTATCAGGATCCGTCCAAGGCGACGACTCAGGTTATCGAGATGTATCGCCGTGTGACAGCGGAGATGGAAGCCGAATAACTAAACTGCGCGGTTGCGCCGGAAACGCTTGGGCGGGTCTGGCGCAACGCTTTTATAGCTGGCGAGTTGTGGGGAACCCGTTGGCAGTAGCGCTCGAAATAGACAACTATTGGCGTTGTAATACCACTCGGGCGAGGAAACCGACCGTTCGCCGCAAATCTCCGTGAGTTTGGATTGGTATTAAATAACAAGCAATCGTATGGCTATAATTGGTATCAGCAAGAAGCGCGATGTATAGAATTGCGCACATGTGATGGGAGGACACACATGAAGGAGACCGAGAAGATCGAGATCATGCACTTCGACCAGGAGGGCTACCTCG
>USTC01000236.1 GCA_900557505.1 uncultured Collinsella sp. | reverse complement strand
GGATGCCGAAGCCGCATCCGATGGTGCTGACGATGACCATGCCGTCGTCGATGCCGATGCCGATGCCGATGCCGACAAATAGTCTTTGTGGCGAAAGCCTCCGCGGGGAAACCTGCGGAGGCTTTTCTTTTGAGCGATATGGGGCCGTCTGTTGATTGGGGACAGACTTAAATGAGCGTTTTCACGCATTTAAGTCTGTCCCCAATCAACATTGCTGCGGCACTTTGCTCGGCTAAAGCGTACAATAGCGCCTATGCGAAAGGGGAACAGATGATCAACGAAACTATGTATGCTCGCGGTGCGGAAAGCTCCATCATCCGTGAGATTTTTAGCTATGGCCTTGAGCGCAAGGCGCAGATCGGTGCGGAAAACGTATTCGATTTTTCGCTGGGCAACCCGAGCGTTCCGGCGCCCGCTGCTGTGGCTGAGTCGATTAAGAAGGCCCTGGAGCTGCCGAGTGACCAGCTGCACGGCTACACTCCCGCGCCGGGCCTGCCGCAATGTCGGGCAGCTGTCGCCGAATCGCTCAACCGTCGCTTTGGTACGAGCTATGAGGGCAAGGACGTCTTTATGACCGTGGGCGCCGCGGCTTCGCTCACCTGCACGCTCAACGCCGTTACGAACCCGGGCGATGAGGTTATCGTCATTGCGCCGTATTTTCCGGAGTATCGCGTGTGGATTGAGAAGGCCGGCTGCACGTGTGTCGAGGCGCTTGCCAACGAGGACACATTCCAGCTGAGCGTGGATAACGTATTCAAGGCGATTACCGATAAGACGGCTGCCGTCATTATCGACTCACCCAACAACCCGACCGGCGCCGTGTATACGTGCGATACCCTGACGCGACTGGCCAGTGTTTTACGCGAGGTCAACGCCAAGCGCGATCCCGAGAACCCGATTATGCTCATCTCGGATGAGCCGTATCGCGAGATTGTCTATGGCGCCGAGGTGCCTTGGGTGCCCTCGATCTACGAGAACACCGTGGTGTGCTACTCGTATTCTAAGTCGCTTTCGCTGCCGGGCGAGCGCGTGGGTTGGATCCTGGTTCCCAATACGAACCCTCAGGCAACTCGTCTAATGCCCGCCGTTGCCGGTGCCGCCCGTACGCTGGGCTTCGTGTGCGCGCCGGCGCTCTTCCAGCGCGTAATTATCGACTGCATCGATGAGCCGAGTGACGTTGAGGCCTATGCACGCAACCGCACCGCGCTTACCGACGCACTAGCGGAGTATGGCTACACCTATGTTGAGCCGGATGGCGCGTTCTACCTATGGGTGAAAGCGTTGGAGCCCGATGCGAATGCGTTTTGCGAGCGCGCAAAGAAGTATGAGTTGCTTGCGGTTCCCTCGGACAGCTTTGGTATGCCGGGTTGGTTCCGCCTGGGCTATTGCGTGAGCTACGAAACGATTGTCAATTCGCTACCCGCTTGGAAACAGTTGGCGGACGAGTATCGTTAAAAGTAAAGCGCTCTGCCTACAATGTTTTACGTGAAACGGGGTTTGGTGTTAAGCCGGACCCCGTTGTCATGGACGTTGTGTCTTTGGGATGGAGTGGTTTTACGACTATCGAAGGCTATGCGTACAATGAATATAAGCGACGGCCGCGCCAGATAAGGAGACCTGATGCCCTACCTGCTTTCTTGTGACATTCATACCCATACGATGTTCTCTGCGCATGCATATTCGACCATTGAGGAGAATGTGTACTGGGCGGCAGAGCGTGGTCTGCAGGTGCTCGGATCTGCCGACCATTTGAGCTCTATGGTTACGGCTTGCCCCAATGACCTGCGCAGTTACCAGTTCTTTATCAACCAGGATATCTGGCCGCGCATTTGGAGCGGCGTGCTGGTGCTGCGTGGTGCCGAGGCCGATATCGTTTCGCTGGACGGAAGCCTGTTTGGCGAGGACACTCCTGTCACGCTCGATATCGCCGGCGATTCGTACAGCCGTCAGCATTCACTGTTCGATTTGGTTACGCGTAATTTGGATTATTTGGTTGCAAGCGTGCATAATCCGCAGTTTGCCGAGGGCGCGACGCTGGCTCAAACGACTCAGATGTACATCAATGCCCTGGAGCACCCCAAGGTGTTCATGCTTGGGCATACGGGTCGTTCGGGCGTGCCGTTCGATATCGATGAGGTGCTGCTGGCGGCCAAAGCCAAGCACAAGATCATTGAGATCAACAACCATAGTCTTGAACACGGTGTCGACACTGAGCATTGGGCCGTATGCCGCAAGATTGCCGAGCGCTGCGCCGAGCTGGGCGTGGGCATTGGCGTTTCGACCGATGCGCACATTGGCATGGCAATTGGTAAGCTCGATTACGCTCGCAAGATGCTCGACGAGATTCACTTCCCGCTGGACCTGATCGTGACGCGCGACCGCGAGACGCTGCTGCGCGAGATGGCGGCAGCCGGCGTATGCGACCTGCGCAAGGGGATGTAACGAGACTCATATGTCCAACGAAAGGGGGCGGTCCAGACGGGCCGTCCCCTTTCCTGTCCCTAAAATCTACCGGGGTGGATTAGCGGCGCTCGAGGACCGCGACGGTCTCGGTGTGGTCGGTATGAGGGAACATGTCGACCGGCGTGATCTTGAGCAGGCGATAGCCACCGTCGAGGAGCTGGTGCAGGTCGCGCTCTTGGGTGGCGGGATTGCA
>USTC01000235.1 GCA_900557505.1 uncultured Collinsella sp. | reverse complement strand
CACCGAGGGCGACGAGGAAATTAACAAGATTGCCGACTGCATCATTCGCGTGCCGGCCGTCCGCGACGTGTTCAGCCCCATCACGGCGAGCGTCCCGCTGCAGCTGCTCGCCCGCGAGGTCGCCATCCTGCGCGGCTGCGACGTCGATCAGCCCCGTAACCTGGCAAAGAGCGTTACTGTCGAATAATCGAGTTCCGTCATCCTTACGATTAAGGTCCGGCTCCGCATCATCAGACGGAGCCGGACCTTTTTGTGTGGAGAAACCACCACAAAGGTGCCTGTCCCCTTTGTGGTGGTTTTGGCAGGTTAGCGGAGCTTGCTGGTCTCGAAGTACTTGGGATATTGGTCCAGGACCTCGGTCTGGTTGCGGAACATCATATGTAGGTGCTTGCTGACCAAAAAGCTCGCCTCGATGGGGTCGCGGCCGGCGATGGCGCGGCGGATTTGCTTGTGCTCGTTAACAATCTCCTGATTGTCGAGCGTCTGCGTGGCGGCGCGCAGCCAGCGGAAGCGCTCCAGGTCGGCATTGGTCTCTTCGAGCCACGACCACACGGTGCTGCGGCACGCGATGCTAAAGATCATGCGGTGCATGAGGTTGTCGCTTAAAAAGAAGCCGATGCGATCCTCCTCGGCCATGGTCTTTTCCTGCAGCGCGATGGCTCGGTCGAGCTGCTCGATGCCTGCCGAGGTGGCACGGGCGCAGCACTCCACAATCACCTGCTTTTCCAGGTGCTCGCGAATGTAGCAGGCGCTCTCGGCAAGAGTGAGGTTGATGGGCGAGACATAGGTGCCGCTTTGGGGCACGGTACGCACCAGGCCCTCTTGCGCCAGACGCACCAGCGCCTCGCGCACAGGGGTGCGCCCCATATCCAGGTCGTCGCAAAGTTGCTTGACGCCCAGCTTTTCGCCCGGCTTGTAGTCCAGGTAGACGATTTTGCGTCGAATGGTGTGGTAGGACTGGTCCTGTAGGCTCGTTTCCTGCTCGCCGACGTGCATCGATTCTTCCATAGTGCCTCACAACCGTTCTATCACACTCATATATCAGCTGTTTATTATGCCGCGAATCAGCTCTCCGCGGTGGGTAATTCGGCTGTCGTCCGAGAACTATTGCGGCACCTTAGTCTGTGTTTGCGCACGGCTGTGCTCAATGTTGCCGTATCATAAGCCGTCGCAAACGTGAAATAGAAAGAAGGAATCCCATATGCAACTGGCAAATATCGTACGCGAGCGCTGGAAAGGCGTTTTGTTCTGCCTGATCATCGCCATTCCCGCGACGTTGCTCGGCAAACAAATTGAGGTGGTCGGCGGTCCGGTATTCGCCATCCTCTTTGGCATGGTCCTCGCGCTCGTCTTTCCCAAGAATCGTCGCGAACAGCTCGCCGCCGGTGTCACCTATACGTCTAAAAAAGTCTTGCAGTATGCGGTTATCCTGCTTGGCTTTGGCATGAACCTCTCCCAGATTCTGTCCAAGGGCGCCCAGTCGCTGCCGATTATCGTGGCGACAATCTCGACCTCGCTTGTCATCGCCTTCGTGCTCTGCCGCGTTATGAACGTGCCGGGCAAGATCGCGACGCTTGTGGGCGTGGGTTCGTCGATTTGCGGCGGTTCTGCCATCGCCGCGACCGCACCCGTCATCGACGCTGACGATCGCGAGATTGCCCAGGCCATTTCGGTCATATTCCTGTTTAACGTTATCGCGGCGCTCGTGTTTCCAACGCTCGGCGGCATGCTCGGGCTGACCAACGAGGGCTTTGGCCTGTTTGCCGGCACCGCCATCAACGACACCTCGTCGGTAACGGCTGCGGCGAGCGCCTGGGACAGCATGCATCCCGGCGCCAATGTGCTCGAGAGCGCCACGGTGGTCAAGCTCACCAGAACGCTGGCCATTATTCCCATTACGTTGGTTCTCGCATGCTGGCAGATGCATCTGGCGCGCAAGGCCGGCGGTGACGCCAAAAGCACGTTCTCCCTTAAACGCGCGTTTCCCATGTTCGTGCTGTTCTTTGTGCTGGCGAGCGTAATCACCACGGTGCTTCAGCTTCCTGCATCCATTACGGCGCCCATCAAGGAGCTGTCGAAGTTCTTTATCGTGATGGCCATGGCGGCTATTGGCTTTAATACCGATATTGTCGAGCTGGTCAAAAAGGGCGGCAAGCCCATCGCATTGGGCTTTTGCTGCTGGATTGGCATTGCGTGCATGAGTTTGGGAATGCAGCACGTGCTGGGAATCTGGTAGAGAAGTAGCTGATTTGTGTGCTGCGTGCTGGCGAGCGCATGTCCGCGGTGGAGCGATAGGAGCTCTTGCGGGTATGGCTTGTCCGCAGGTTTATAAGTCCCGAAGAGCTCTTATCGCCCCGCCAGGATGGCGATGCGGGGCAACACCTATACTCGCAGGACGGCGCTTTCTGCCCTATAGTGTTTGGTGAGCAATATCGTTCAATTTTGAAACACTCGGTCGTGCGACCGTCGGCGGTTGCACGTCGCCCCGGACAGGGGCAAATATGAACAGTGACGCCAAGCTACAAATCTTGATCGAGGCCTTGGCTGCTGCCGGGGCCTCGGCATTGGCAATCGATGCGCGTGGGGACGTCGCGATCTCGACCATGAATGACGCGGCGCTTGAGCGGGATGTGGCGGCTTTTGTCGCTGAGCGTCTCGACCGTATAGGA
>USTC01000234.1 GCA_900557505.1 uncultured Collinsella sp. | reverse complement strand
CCGCGCGACTTGAGCAGACGGCCCAGCGAGGCCGCGGTAATACCCTTGCCCAGAGACGAAACCACGCCGCCGGTCACGAACACATGCTTGGTCATATTGAGTTACCTGCGCTTCCCGTAGAAGTTGTCCATACACATCTTACGGGTCTTCATTGTAATACTCGCGAAGCGCGCCGCACACAATTTTTCTTACGCGCAATCGCATTTCTCCATCTCGAAACAAAACGCCGCCCAGTTGCCCAGGCGGCGTCGTTTCCACTATGAATGTGCGCTGTTATCGATCGGCGATTTCGTCCTTGATCAAGTCCTGCACGAGCATACCAGCACGGATGCCCTCTAGATACCATTCGCCACGCTCCGTAAGACAAATACCATTTGCGAGCTGGCCGCCGTCGTCGCTGTAGCGCGAGACGACCTCAATGATGTCTTCGGATTCCAAGCGCTCAATTGCCGCGCGGGCGCGATACGGAGACACCCCCACACGCTCGGCAAGCGTCTTTCGCGAAAAGCCATAAAATCCGCCGTTGTCTTCGGACTGCTGTGCGATCTCCATCAGCACCTGCACCTCGACACGCTTCATATCGTTGACACTCGCACGACCCTTGCCAGCCATGGCAGCCTCCTCAAACCGGGCACGGGCATCACTTGCACCGTGCGCGACCGGCACACCCCATGATGGCCGGCAACATCCATCATGCGGCATCCCCGCAAAAGGATGAAACAATTAGGGTTATTGTATACCGCCCAAATCGCTTATAGGCAGGTAAACGGGCTAATTTTAGGTTAAACGGTAGCTTTTGTTGATAAAAGGGGCACACCGAATGTATACCCGATGTGCCCCTTTCAGACCAATTTCTCCAGGCTTAGCGGTGGAAGAAACCACGACGCTCGAACTTGGGCTCGCAGCACACGTTGATGCCCAGCTTGCGCAACACCGTCTCGTCCGTCGGCGAGATGATCACGCTAAAGAAGGCATCGCAGCCGCGCAGCTGCTCCAAGCCCGAAAGGACGCGGGCCGCCGTCTCGCTCGTTGCCGAGGTGATCGAGAGTGCCATAAGCGTCTCGTCGGTGTGCAGGCGCGGGTTCTTGCTACCCAGGAAATGCGTCTTGAGCTTGCTGATAGGCTCGATCGCCTCATCGCTAATGACCTCGAGCTCAAGGTCAACGCCCGAGACATGCTTAAGTGCATTCATGATGAGCGAGCTCGCGGCGCCCAGGCGCGTGGAAGTCTTGCCGGTCACCACGGAGCCATCGGGCATGACCATGGCGCCTACGGGGCCACCCGTCAGCTGCTCCCTGGTAAGAGCGGCCGAGCGTGCCGGCGAGTAGTTCTTGTCGATACCGGCCTTCTTCATAATGATCTTGAGACGGTCGACTTGCTCATCGCCCACGCCGGTACGGCGCACATTTTCGACCGCGGTAAAGTAGCGGCGGACAATCTCCATCTTGGAAGCGTCGCGGCAGGCATCGTCATCGGTGATGGCAAAGCCGACCATATTGACGCCCATGTCCGTGGGGCTCTGGTAGGGGCTCTTGCCCAGGATCTTTTCCATCAGGGCACGGACCACCGGGAAGGCCTCGACGTCGCGGTTGTAGTTGACCGTAGTCTTGTTATAGGCTTCCAAGTGGAAGGAGTCGATGATGTTGGCGTCGTCGAGATCTGCCGTGGCCGCCTCGTAGGCGATGTTGACCGGATGCGTGAGGGGAAGGTTCCAGACCGGGAAGGTCTCGAACTTGGCGTAGCCGGCAGCGGTGCCGTGCTTGTGCTCGTGATAGAGCTGAGACAGGCAGGTGGCAAGCTTGCCCGAGCCAGGACCGGGGGCAGTGACCACGACGAGCGGTCGGGCGGTCTCGACAAACTCATTCTTGCCGTAGCCGGACACGATCAGGTCGACGTCGTGCGGATAGCCCTCGATGGGATAGTGCAACTTGGCGGGAATGCCGAGCGCGTTCAGGCGATTGCGGAAGACATCGGCGGCGGGCTGGCCGGCGTACTGGGTGATAACCACGGCCGCGACAGCAAAACCGTTGCCGCGGAACAGGTCGACCAGGCGCAAGACGTCCTCGTCATAGGTAATGCCCAGGTCGCCACGGGCCTTATTCTTCTCGATGTGGTTCGCGTTGATCGCGATGATGACCTCAACGTCATCGGCAATGCTCTTGAGCATGCGGAACTTGCTGTCCGGTTCAAAACCCGGCAGCACGCGACTCGCGTGATAGTCGTCAAACAGCTTGCCGCCAAACTCCAAATACAGCTTGCCGCCAAACTGCGAGATACGCTCTTTAATATGAGCGGCCTGCAGCTCGATATACTTCGCGTTGTCGAAACCCTGGCGCATGTATGGCTCCCGTCCCGTTTCCATTTAGTGTTCTAGGCGATTATAACGGAGCAGGCCCTCCCCAACACCCAAGCAGCCAACGGGCAACAACAAACACGTCATCGATAAGTTGCGGTGAAATAGTTCCCGTTTAACCCCTCAAGACGGCCAAACAGGAACTATTCCACCGCAACTTCCCCTTTTGGCGCAAAGTAACCTGATCCCTTTGCACCAACAACAGAAACGTCGCAGGTTGAGCATAAGTCAGCGAGCGACGTCCAGAACGTACAAGTTGGCATGAAAAAGGCAAGGCATAGACCTTTTGGTCATGTCTTGCCTTTTGAATGACAAATTGTCG
>USTC01000233.1 GCA_900557505.1 uncultured Collinsella sp. | reverse complement strand
GACCGAAGCGACCACCACAAAGGGGACAGGCACCTTCGTGGTGGTTTCGCATCGTGGTACCATGGTTTATATCGTTGTTTAAACGACTAAGGGAGTAAACACCATGGAAGAGGCCTATCGTCAAGCACGCAAGCGCGGCGAGCAAGGACGTCGACGCGCCATCAGCCAAAGCGAGCACCCGTACCTTACGGACCTCGATAGCCTCGTCGCCCAGCTTCCCTTGGGTCAGCGAGAGAACGTCGGCCTAAGGGACATTCCGCTCGAAATGGTCGTCGGCACGGTTACCAAGGGCCGTCAGTCTGCCTTTTCGTGCAACTTTATGCCCCTGTTGCCATTTAACACCGAGTTCGCCCGCAAGTGGTCCAACCTCTACGACATCCAGGTGACCGAGGGCTATCGCGACCCCATCATCGTCACCGAGTTCATGCATCGGTTCTACGTCCAGGAGGGCAACAAGCGCGTCAGCGTCCTCAAATTCCTGGACGCCCCGACGGTTTCGGCCAAGGTCACCCGCCTCTACCCCGGAAAATGGGATTCCGTCGAAAGTCGCCTGTACGGCGAGTTCTGCGCGTTTTGGCGCGTCTGCCCCCTATACGAGATCGAGTTCTCCCGCGAGGGAGGCTACGAGACGCTCGCCAAGATGCTCGGTCAGGACCTTATCGAAAAGTGGCCACAGAAAAAGGTCGATTACCTGCGCCACACCTTCCTGCTCTTTAAGCGCGCCTACCTTCGCGCGGGCGGCAACCATCTGGACATTACGCCCGCCGACGCCATGCTCGTCTACCTCAATGTGTACAACCAGGACCGCCTGCTGGATACGCCGACGGATATCGTCGTAAACCGCCTGTGCAAAATTTGGCGCGAGCTGGTCATTGCCGGCAAAAATGACGAGGACAAGGTCGATCTTGTCGAGGCACCGAGTGTCGATGAGGAAGAGTCGCCCGCCAAGTCCACCTCCGGCGTGCTCAACTTCTTTATGGGCAAGACCGTCTACTCGGCTGCCAACCCCCTGCGCATCGCCTTTATCCATGAATTCCCCTGCGCTACGTCGAGCTGGGACAGCCTGCACGACCAAGGTCGTCAGTATCTCGATGAGCACTTTGGCGGTATCGTGCGCACCGAGGCATTCGAGGACTGCCACGATCCGGACGTGTTCTACGCCGCTGTGGAAACGGCTGTCAAACATGGAGATAACGTCATCTTCTCGACCTCGCACCGCCTGATGGAATATACGCTCAGAGCTGCCGTCGAGTATCCCCAGGTGCGATTCCTCAACTGCTCTATCGGCCTTCCCCACCAAAGCGTGCGCTCGTATTTTGGAAAGATGTACGAGGCAAAGTTTTTGCTGGGCGCCCTTGCGGCCAGCATGGCAGACAACCATCGCATTGGCTACCACGCGTCAGTCTTCGCATCGGGTGCGCTCAGCGAGATCAATGCCTTTGCCATCGGCGCCTCGCTGCTCGACCCCCGTGCGCAAATTATCCTGACCTGGGGCGATGTGCCCGCCGGAGGCCTTGCCGAGGCCATGTGCCGCGAAGGCGTAAGCGTCATGACCGGCGTCGACATGTCAAAGTCGCTCGAAGACCCCACGGCCTACGGACTCCACCATCTGGTCGATGGCAAGGTTGCCGGCATTGCCATGCCGGTATGGAACTGGGGCCGATACTACGAGCTTATCGTGCGAAGCCTGCTGCATGGCACCTGGGATGAGACCAGTGACGACAGCCAGGTTCGCGCCGTCAACTACTGGTACGGCATGAGCTCGGGCGTTATCGACATTCGCTACGCTCCGGGCCTGCCCTATCAGACGCGCAAGCTTGTTCAGCTCCTCCGCAATGGCATCGTCGAGGGCTCCATCAATCCGTTTGGCGGCGAGCTCCATAGCCAAGACGGCGTGGTGCAGATCGAGGGCTTTCCCCCGCTGCCGAGCACGCAGATTGTCGAGATGAATTGGCTGGCCGACAACGTGGTGGGCGCCATTCCGCAGCCCAACGATGAGCCGAAGGTCCGCGCCCTATGAAAATCCTTGCCATAGCCGATACCGAAGAACGATGCCTATGGGAGTGCTTTCGCAAGGAACGCTTTGAGGGTATCGACCTGATTTTGTCCGCCGGCGATCTAGACCCGGACTATCTTGAGTTTTTGGTCACGGTCATCAACAAACCGCTCATCTACGTGCGCGGTAACCACGATGACCGCTACGCACGTCATGCACCGGGCGGCTGTATCTGCGTCGAAGACACCGTGTACGTGTATCGAGGCGTCCGCATTGCGGGGCTTGGCGGCTCCATGCGCTATCGAGACGGTGCCAACATGTACACCGAGCGCGAGATGGCCAGGCGCGTGCGCAAGCTGTCACACAAAGTGAAGATGGTCGGCGGCTGCGACATCCTGCTGACCCATGCGCCCGCCGCCGGCATGGGCGATTTGGATGATCTGCCACATCGAGGATTCGACTGTTTTAACACAGCACTTGAGTCCTGGAGCCCCGACTACATGGTGCACGGACATGTGCACCAGAGCTACGGTCCCGATTTTAAGCGCGAGCGGCAACATGCGTGCGGAACGACAATCATCAACGCGTGCGGCTACACGCAGTTTGAACTCGACGATACGCGCTACCCCGCACGTGGTTGGCAAGCAGCCTGGCTCAACTCACAAACCATGCGCCGCGAG
>USTC01000232.1 GCA_900557505.1 uncultured Collinsella sp. | reverse complement strand
TGGCCGGGCCATGAAGGTCGCGGTGTCGGGTGCATTCCATAGCCCCTATATGGCCGAGGCGACCTGTGGCCTTGCTGCATATATCGATGCCGGTCACGCGCCGTCCCCGTTGTTCATTCCTGTTATGGCAAATATGACGGCGGCGCCCTATCCGGCGGACCCGCGAGCAGCGTCGGATGTCTTGGCCAACCAGGTGAGTCATGCCGTGCACTGGGTCGACACGCTGCATGCTCTGCAGGATCAAGGCATCGACACGTTTATTGAGGTCGGCCCCGGCAAAACGCTGTCCGGCTTGGTCAAGCGTACGCTGAGCGACGTTCGTGTGTATTCGTGCGAAACGGCCGAACAGGTCGCAGCTATTGCCGACGAGCTCGCATAGCCCACAGGGCTGTAACCCGAAAGGAACGACATGGGCAACTTGAACAACGGCGCGCTCGAGCGCGACGGATCGCGCCGCGTGGCGCTGGTCACGGGCGGCTCGCGCGGCATCGGTCGCGCTTGTGCCGTGGGCTTGGCGGAGGACGGCTTTGATATCGCCGTCGTCTATGCCGGCAGCGTCGATGCGGCGCGCGAGACGTGCGAAGCCTGCGAGGCCGCTGGTGCCACGGCACGCGCATATCAATGTGACGTGGCCGACCCCGCCGCCGTCAACACATGCGTGGAGACGGTCCTCAACGACTTCGGCTCCATTTGGGCGCTCGTCAACAACGCCGGCATCACACGCGACGGCCTGCTCATGCGTATGGGTGACGATGCCTTCGACCGCGTGCTCGATGTCAATCTCAAGGGCACGTTCAATACGACGCGCTCACTCACCAAGACCTTTATGCGTCAGCGCGGCGGCTGCGTCGTCAACATGAGCTCGGTTGTGGGCCTGATGGGCAATGCCGGGCAGGCCAACTACGCCGCCTCCAAGGCGGGCGTCATCGGCCTGACCAAGGCGGTAGCGCGCGAGCTTGCGCCCCGCGGCGTACGAGTGAACGCGGTCGCCCCCGGGTTTGTCGAGACCGATATGACGGCAAAGCTATCGGATAAGGTGCGTGCGGCGTGCGAGGAGCAGATTCCCCTAAAGCGCATGGCGCGCCCCGAGGAAGTGGCCGGCGTGGTGCGCTTTTTGGCGAGTGATGCGGCTGCCTACATTACGGGCGAGGTCGTGCGCGTCGACGGCGGAATGGCGATGTAGAAACCAGGGCCGAACAACGGCTTGAATGAGGAGACCAAGATGGAACAGAGAGTTGCAATTACCGGCATCGGTGCCGTATCGCCGCTCGGTAACACCGCGCTTGCCACCTGGGCGGCCATGTGCGCCGGGACCTGTGGCATCGGCCCGATCACGCACTTTGATACCGATGTGTTTGCCGTTAAGGTGGCGGCCGAGGTCAAGGGCTTTGACGGCAACGATTACTTTGGTAAGCACGATGCCAAGCACCTGGACCCTTGCGTTCAGTTTGCACTGGCGGCGTCGGACGAGGCCATGCACGATGCGGGCTTTGATGTCGAGGGCGCCATCGATCACGAGCGCCTGGGCGTCTACGTGGGTTCAGGCGTGGGCGGCATGCAGACACTCGTCGACAACGTCCACACGATTGCCGATCGGGGGCCTCGCCGTGCATCGCCCTATATGATCGCGATGATGATTCCCAACATGGCATCGGGCAATATCGCAATCCGCCACAAGGCAAAGGGTCCGACCCTGCCCGTGGTGACCGCCTGCGCGACCTCGGCCCATGCCGTGGGCGAGGCGTTCCGCGCCATCAAACATGGCTATGCCGATGCGATTCTCGCCGGCGGTACCGAGGCGGCCATCATCCCCGATGCCGTTGCGGGCTTTACATCCTGTCGTGCGCTTACCACCAACCCTGACCCGTCGACGGCTTGTCGTCCGTTCGATGCGAATCGCGACGGCTTTGTGATGGGCGAGGGCGCCTGCGTGCTCGTGCTGGAGGGCATGGAGCATGCGCTGGCTCGCGGGGCGCACATTTATGCCGAGGTCGTGGGCTACGGCAACACCGATGATGCCTATCACATCACGAGCCCCGATCCCGAGGCTGCCGGCATTGCCCGTGCGATATCGCTGGCGGTGGCCGAGGGCGACGTTAAGCCTTCCGAGGGTCTCTACATCAACGCTCACGGTACCTCGACCAAGCTCAACGATTCGTCCGAGACGGCGGGCATCAAGCGAGCGCTCGGCGAGGACGCGGCGCGCGCCGCACACGTCTCGTCGACCAAGTCGATGACCGGCCACATGATCGGTGCCACGGGCGCCATCGAGGTCATGGCCTGCGCCATGGCGCTCGAGCAGGGCGTGGTGCCGCCGACCATTAACTACCACACACCCGATCCCGCCTGCGATCTTGACTACACGCCCAATCGCGCGGTTCGCGCCGACCTCACCTGGGCGCTTTCGACCAACCTGGGCTTTGGCGGGCACAACGCCGCCATCGCGCTGCGTAGATATACGAGGAGCTAGAGCATGGATTCCAAAAGACTTGCCGAGATAGCCGATGTTATGGAGGACCGCGGCCTCACGCGCGTGCGCGTCGAGGAGCCCGATGGCACCGCGGTCGAACTCGAGCGCGCGAGCGCCGCACAGCCGGTTGCCGTGCCCGTGCCTATGCCGAGTGCCGTGACTGCTCCGGCGGTGGCCCCTGTCGCCATGCCTGCCGCCGCACCGGA
>USTC01000231.1 GCA_900557505.1 uncultured Collinsella sp. | reverse complement strand
TGTTGACGACGGGGTGAAAAAAATAGTCACGCTCCAAGCACGATGCTTTGGCCCTCTGTGCCCCTCACCTCGCCTCAAACCATCACAACATTCAACGTTTTTTACCAAAATCGGGAAAAGCATCGAATGTTGTGATGGTTTTTCTGCCACTCGAACCGGTGGAATCGCTTTCTTGCGCACGAAGGTGTGCGAACCCGTGAGCAGGGGAATAAGGTTGGTTATCCGACTTCATTGGAGGGCTCATGGACCTGCCGATCGTCCTGTCCCATAAGACTGCCTGGCTGTACCACAACGTGGCGCGCCCGTCCGAGCCGCTCTCGCGAGCAAGCAGTCTATACGATGAGGACTCGCTTGCTAACGAGGCAGAACCGACCGCGAGCCTGCCCAAATTGGGACTCGATGCCAAGGGGCTGAGGGCTTCAACGGCAGTTGGGATCGTTGTCGACTATCTGGTCTCGCTTGGTATTCCACGAGAAGAGCTCGATCATATCGACACGCTCGTCAACTTCGATTTTGAGCGCTCGACGCCGGCTGGATTTAGGTGCCACGTGTTTGGAGCGCCGGTACCTCCAGGCCATCTTATCGAGGTGGCAGAGGGCCTTCTAGTGGTTGATGAGGCCATGTGCTTTGTCCAAGCGGGTTCGTGGATGAGCGAGCCCGAGCAGTTGGAATATGGCTACGAAATTTGTGCCCGATACCATTTGAATCATCTGTCGACAGGCGATTATATCGAGATAGGGCAGAGGTATACCGTTGCCGATTTGATTGCTTATTGCAATGAGAACCGATCTCGTCAGGGGACTATACGCGCGGCCGCCGTGCTCAAGCGCGTGCACGATGGCGCGCGATCGCCTATGGAGACGGCCACCGCAATCATGGTCGTAGCAAAACGTTCCCAGGGAGGGCTGGGATACGCCAAGATCGAGCTCAACCATCGGGTCGATGTTCCCAACGAGTTCAGGTATCTCGCAAAGGCCGGATATTTCGAGATCGACGTATATGCGCCTGCGAGCGGTACGGGGATTGAATACAACGGCTCGGACCATTTTGATAAACAGCGCAGCGCGTCGGATGCGGAGCGTATGACCGTGCTGAGCGCGCTGGGCTTTAGGATGATCGTCCTCACCGGGACTCAGTTTGCCCATCAACTGCAATTGCATCGGGCGATGAATGCCATCGCGCTCGCTATGGGCCTTAAGTGCGACCGAAGCGAAGCGTTCCAGAAACGTCAGAACGACCTACGAGAATTCGTGATTCGGCACTGGGACGGCGGCCTTTAGGGACGTTCCGGTCCTTCTACGGGGTGCCGTGGGCAGGCAAAGCATCACAACATTCGACGTTTTTTGCCAAAAACGGGAAAAGCATCGAATGTTGTGATGGTCTGTGTTGAGGATGGGCTTGGAAGGTCCGTTTTGTTCGAGGCGACCTGTCCTGTCGTACGGGTGTCGGCATGATTCTCTCGTGGGGTATTATGTTTTCCGAAGAATAAAACGCCGCACGAGGGGAGGGCTGCGTGGACGGGCTCGTGCAACATGACGGCTTTGGCCGCGATATTAACTACCTGCGCATTGCCGTTACCGACAAGTGCAATTTCCGCTGCATCTATTGCATGCCGGCCGATGGCGTGGCGCCCCGCGCACACGACGAGCTGCTCAGCGCCGAGGAAATCGCCCGCTTTGTGCGCTTGGTAGCGGGGGAAGGCATTCGCCGCGTGCGTCTGACGGGTGGCGAGCCGCTGGTCAGCCGCCGTATCATCCCGCTCATTCGTGACATCCGCGCGATTCCGCAGATCGAGGACATCTCGCTCACCACCAATGGCGCCCTGCTACCCAAGCTGGCGCCGCAGCTCAAAGATGCCGGGCTTAACCGCGTCAACATCTCGCTCGACACGCTCGACCCCTCGCTGTTTGGAAAGATCACGCGCCTGGGTCGGCTCGAGCAGACCATGGCCGGCATCGATGCGGCGCTGGCTTGGGGCTTTGAGCCCGTTAAGGTGAACTGCGTTGTTGTGCGCCGGCTTAACCAGGATGTAGCTGCCCTCGCGCGCCTGACGGTCGATCGCCCTATCCACCTGCGGTTTATCGAATACATGCCCATCGGCGACGAGCACACGAGCTCGCATTGCGCCGTGGACCCGCATGCGCCTGCGCTCAATCCCGAACTGTGGGACGCGAGCGATACCGTGCCGAGCGACGAGTTGCGGGCGCGCATCAATGCCGGGGCCGCTGCGGTGGGGCTGGGCGAGCTCGAACCGCTTAAGATCACCGACGCTCCTGCCGGCGCGGGCCCCGCGCGCTATTGGCACTTTCCGGGCGCGGCGGGAACGGTCGGCTTTATTAGCGCCATGTCCAACCATTTTTGCGCGAATTGCAACCGTCTGCGCCTGACGGCCGATGGCAACGTGCGTCCGTGCCTGTTCAGCGATGCCGAGTATTCGGTGCGTGAGGCGTTGCGCCGTGGTGATGATATGCAGGTACTTTCGATTTGGCGCGATGCCGTGGCCCACAAACCGCAGGAACACGCGATAATTGAGGGCACGCAACGATTTATGTCCCAAATCGGAGGATGATCATATGGCCAAGAGCAGGTACGCCGACGCCACCAAGGCCGCTCGTAGGGCCGCGATGTCTGCCCACAAAGTCACGGCTGCGGCGAATGCTGGCAACGCCGACGCGT
>USTC01000230.1 GCA_900557505.1 uncultured Collinsella sp. | reverse complement strand
CCGCCGGTATCTACAAGACATGCGCGGCCGACGGCCACAAGCGAATCGAGGAACGTCATGGCAAAAAGCAAGCTCATCAAAGACACAACGCGCGCCGAACGCGAGGAGATCATCAAGCTAGCGCTCGCTGGCTGCGGCAACGGCAGCTGCGACAACTGCGGCAGTTGCAGCTTGGGAGCAGGCGACCCGTACGGCACCTACCAGCCCTACATTGACGGCGAGATGGAAATCGCCGACATCAACATGATGGTCGCCGAGCGCAACGCCAAACTCTTCGGCCTCCAGCGCGGCTAATAATCCCTTCTTGGGCTGTGCACCAAAAAATGCGCCCATCTACTACGTTTAACCCAAGGGTGCCAACCATACCCATATTTGTGTTAACAAAACCGCAGGTAAACGTCTTGCCACATTGTTAAAAAACGCTCCATGGTCGGTCCAACCCTGACAAACGTAGTAGATGGGCACTTTTCGTGGCGCGGCTGGCCCAGATAGCTTGTTTGGAGCCAATTTGCATCAAAAAGTCCCCGGTGGCGTTTTGCTTGACGCCACCGGGGACTGTTCAATTTATCCCTCGCGGTCCACCTTACTCATTGGGTACGTACGTAGCCCTGGCTCGCTCGGGCGTTACATCCTGGCCGCAGGAATAGTTCGAGTCGAAGGCGTGCGCAACCAAGTCGTGGGTATCCCATGCCATGCAGTCAAACTCGCCAGTATCGAGGACGATGATATAGCCCTTGCCGTCGTAGTAGAAATGATCCTCGGTGTAGTTATCGTCATCGTCGATGTTGTCTTCGGACACAGAGTCCATATCCGGCTTTGCCGTCTTAATTGCCTGCTTGGCCTCACTCTTGAGGGTATCGAACGAGAGCCCGTGCTGCGCAAGCGAGTCCTCGAGCGAAACCTGCTCACCCGTCTTGAGGTTGTAGTACGCCGACCTCGTCACCCGTTCCGATCGATACGGAGGTTGATAGCTGTCGGTAAACGTGCGCACACAGGCGATATCGCCATCAATCGAGACGATCTCGGCGGTGTACATCATGGTCACGCGGCTGTCCTCGTCATCCATCGAGGCCTGCTTGCTCGCGTCGAGCGTGTCCGCAACGAGCTGGACCATGTCCTTGTTGAACTTGGCGACACCTACACCCTGGCCCTTCACCTGGGGATAGGTCCACGTAGCCGTGATCTGACACGTGTCATCGGGAGACGGATCCAGCGGTCCTTCGCCAACCGCAGCCGTAAAGTCGACATCCTGCGTGGCAGAAACGGCCTCGTAGCTCGTCTGCGCACTGCCATCGTCCTTCGACTTCAGCTGCTCCAGCGTCGTGGCGACCGTTGCGATGCTTTTTGCTACAACTTCCTCGCTGCTGAACAACTCAGCGTCAAACTCACGCACTTCATTGATGTCTTTCACCTTCGAATCGTCAATCGGCACAGGGCCAACAATGGCGCTAAATGACTTGCCGTCATAGGCGTTGAATTCGCACTCGTAGCCATCATGGGATTGGTTAAAGCCATCGGGGACTTCTTTGAAATTAATTGTCTCCCCATCATGCAGATACCGTTTGAATCCATAGGTACCATCATATTCGTATACGTAAAGCGAGACGCCAGCGCACATGGTGTAAACCTGAGTGTCGGGCTCGTATACCTTCTCGATCTCACCATCGCGATAAGCCCAGACCTCTACCTTGGCAGCAGTGGCGCCATTGTCGTTTTCAATCGGCTCGTCAGAGTACTCAATCAACAGTTCGTCCTGGCCATCGCCGTCAAAATCGATGAGCCTAGCGTAGGCAACGCCCCGTGTTCCAAACATCGAAGAATCATCAATCTCAACAGCCTCGCCCTCGCCGTACTTTTTCTGGTACTCGAGAATCTTATCGGTGAACAGCTCGTTTGCCGTCTTGACCGCCGCCTTGGCAGAGGCTTTGGCCTCCTTCTTGGACTGCGTGAGCTCGACGTTCTTGGGGGCGTCCGAGCCCTCCTTGGCGTAGTCGACCTTCATGGTGGTCGTGCTCTTCTTTTTGCCCTTGCCCGAGGTGATGGTCATCTGGTACTTCTGGTCGGGCAGCTCGCCAAAGTCCTCCATGGCAAAGCCGTCCTCGCCATCCACTTTGATGGTGTAGCTCTTGCCCTTGCCAGACACCGGCGCCAGCTCGACGGTATAGCTCTTGAGCTTTTTGCCCTTGCTGTTCTTGGGCAGCACTTTAGTCTCGCATGCGCAGACAACGTAGCCCTTGCCACCCGAAGTCCCCTCGGACGACGAGCCGATGCGCGGCACGACGACGATTGCCGCTACGATGGCGACAACAGCCACGCCGCCGATAACGGCCGCGACGATACGGCCCCTGTGCTTGGGCTTCTTGGGCTGCGGCGTCGGAACAAACGGCTGAGCGGCCTCGGCAGGCTCGGTCATAGGCTCCTCATAACGAGGCTGCGCCGCCATATGAACCGGGGCACCCTGAGGAGCTTGCTGTCCCACAGGAGCGGACGACGGCGCATCCCCCACCGGAAACGCCACAGGCTCCGCCTGGTCCTCAACTCCGCCCACGCGAGCGCCGCAGCTCGTGCAAAACGTGGAGCCGTCGGGTATTTGAGCTCCACACTTGGTGCAATACATCACATCTCCCGTCTCTCGTCGCAGCCGCAATGCGCCCGCGCAGTTCTTCCAACTACACCGTACGAGAG
>USTC01000229.1 GCA_900557505.1 uncultured Collinsella sp. | reverse complement strand
TCATGCTCGACGAAGACGCGGGCCTGCTGATCATTACCTCGCAGAGCCGCTGGCGCGACGCCAATCCCGACATCATCGAGTTCTCGCAGGTACTCGGCTGCGATATGGATATCGACGAGCATCGCACCGAGATTTATCGCGAGACCAAGGACGGCGAGCGCGAGAGCTACAACCCGCCGCGCTACGACCTGGATTACGACTTCAACCTGACCATCCACGTCAACACGCCGTACTTTACCGAGATCAACCTACGCGTAAACGACTCCACCATCGATCAGCGCGGTTCCATCGAATACCGCGAGGCCAAGCGCCAGGCAACCGAGGTCCGCGACGCGCTGGTGCAGCTGCGCCAGGAGACGCGTGACAGCGTCGTGGCCGCCAAGGCCCCCAAGACCGCGGTCACCTGCCCCTTCTGCGGTGCAACCACCATTCCCGATGCCAGTGGGCGCTGCGAATACTGCGGTGGCGCCATCGGCGCATAGCCTCCGGCACGGAAAGGACCGATCATGGCCTTCGAGAGCGTCAACTATCAGTGCCCCGCGTGTGGCGGCCCCCTTCACTTTGCCAGTGCCGAGCAAAAGCTCGTCTGCGACTACTGCGATTCGCGTTTTGAAGTCGAAGAAGTCGAGGCCCTCTATCGCGAGCGCCAGGACAAGGCAGATGCCAAAGCCGATGCCGCAGCCGCGGCCCCCAAGCCTGCTGTCGACGATGCCGTGCAGGAGCTGGCTCAAAACGCCGGCTACATCTGCTCGTCGTGCGGTGCCGAGCTGGTCTCGGACGGCACCGTCGCCGTCACCACCTGTCCGTACTGCGGCAACCCCGCCGTGGCACCCGGCCAGCTCTCGGGCGATTTCTCACCCGACCTGGTAATTCCGTTTAAGCTCGGGCGCGACGACGTTATGGCCGCACTCAAAGAGCACTACAAGGGCAAGATCCTACTGCCCAAGAGCTTTGTCACCGGCAACCATATCGACGAAGTCCAAGGCGTTTACGTGCCGTTTTGGCTTTACGGCGCCCGCGTGGACGGCGAAGTGTGCTTTGATGCGACCAACGAGACCGTAACTGAGGAATCCGACCGCACCGTCACGACCACCGACCACTACGACGCCTACCGCAAGGGAAACATCTCGTTTAAGCGCGTGCCCGTCGACGGGTCCTCCAAGATGCCCGACGGCCACATGGACGCCATCGAGCCGTTTGACTACGACGCGCTGCGCCCGTTCTCGGTCGCCTATATGCCCGGCTACATCGCCAACCGCTACGACGAGGATTGCGAGACCTGCAAGGCGCGCGCCGAGCGCCGCATGGAGGAGAGCACGATCTCGGCCCTGCGCGAGACCGTCGTCGACGAATATGACGATGCCACGGTCGAAAGCAAGCAGCTCGACTACACCTGGAAAGACAGCGACTACGCCCTGTTCCCCGTCTGGATGCTCTCCACTTCGTGGAACGGCAAGAGTTACCTGTTTGCCATGAACGGCCAGACCGGCCGCATGGTTGGCGAGCTCCCCTGCTCCAAGCCCAAGCTCGTCATCGCCTCGGTGCTGTTCTTTGTGATCGGGTTTGTCCTCTCCCAGATTCTCTTTATGGGTGGGAATGCCTTCGATCCGGACTACCTCACCTTTGATGTCGAGGGCATCCTCATCAACATCGTCGCGCCGTTGATCATCGTGGTCATCGCAGACGTGCTGCTGGTGGGCCAGCTCAAGACGGCCAACGAGGCCACCCACGTCGATTGCTACTGTGGCGAGCTCGACCTGACCGAGAAGCACGACACCTTCAGCCACACCGAGACCACCGTTGTCATGAAGGACAACAAGGACGATTAGCCATTCTGACCAATACCACCCGGCCTTTGACGAGAAAGGAAGATCACCATGGGACTCTTGAGAGCTGGATTGGGAGCTGCCGGCGGCGTCATGGCCGACCAGTGGAAAGAATTTATCTATTGCGAATCGATGCCCGCTGACGTCTTAGCCTGCAAGGGCAGCAAGCGCACCGGCGGTCGCAGCTCCAACACGCGCGGCGAGGACAACGTTATCTCCAACGGCTCCGTCATCGCCGTCAACGATGGCCAGGGTATGCTCGTGGTGCAAAACGGCAAGATCATCGAGGTCGCGCTGGAGCCTGGCGAGTTTGTCTTTGACACCGGCAGCGAGCCGAGCGTCTTCAGCGGCAACCTGGGCGACTCCATCAAGGAGACGTTTGCCAATATCGGCAGCCGCTTTACCTTTGGCGGCGACGCGGGCAAGGACCAGCGTGTCTACTTCATCAACACCAAGGAGATCATCGGCAACAAGTACGGCACCGCCTCGCCTGTGCCCTTCCGCGTGGTCGATAACAACATTGGTCTGGATGTCGACATCTCCGTTCGCTGCAACGGCGAATATTCGTACCGTATCACCAACCCGTTGCTGTTCTACACCAACGTGTGCGGCAACGTGACCGATAGCTACACGCGCGACAAGATCGACAGCCAGCTTAAGTCCGAGTTGCTCACCGCCCTGCAGCCCGCCTTTGCCAAGATCTCGGAGATGGGCATCCGCTACAGCGCCATTCCCGGTCACACCACCGAGCTCGCCCGCGCGCTCAACGAGGTCCTCTCGGCCGACTGGCGTGACCTGCGCGGCGTCGAGATCGTGAGCTTTGGCGTCAACTCCATCGCCGCCTCGCAAGAAGACGAGCAGATG
>USTC01000228.1 GCA_900557505.1 uncultured Collinsella sp. | reverse complement strand
CTGATATACATAGGTTCTGCCGGAAAGCGGGTCACGGATTGCACCGCCAAGGCAGGTTGCTGCACCACCGAACGGCTCGATCTCGGTCGGGTGGTTGTGGGTCTCGTTCTTAAACAGGAACAACCAGTCCTGGTCCTCGCCGTCGACATCGACCTTCACCTTGACGGTGCAGGCGTTGATCTCCTCGGACTCGTCGACATCGGTCATGACGCCGGTCTTCTTAAGGTACTTGGCGCCGATGGTGCCCATGTCCATGAGGCAGACGGGCTTGGCGTCGCGACCGAGCTCGTGGCGCATCTCCATGTAGCGGTCGAAGGCCTGCTGCACCACGGCGTCGTCGATCGTCACGTTGTCCAGGACGGTGCCGAAGGTGGTGTGGCGGCAGTGATCGGACCAGTAGGTGTCGATCACGCGGATCTCGGTGATGGTGGGGTCGCGATCCTCATCGCGGAAGTACTGCTGGCAGAAGGCGATGTCCGCTTCGTCCATGGCAAGACCGCGCTCGGAAATAAAGGCGGCGAGGCCGGCCTCATCGAGCTCGCGGAAGCCGTCGAGCACCTCGACGGGCTGGGGCTCGGGGGTCTCCATGTACAGCGTCTCGGGCAGGTCGAGCGAGGCGATGCGCGCCTCGACGGGGTTCACCACGTAGTGCTTGATGGCCTCGATGGCGGCTTCGTCCAGAGCGCCCGAGATCATATAGACCTTGGCGGAGCGCACGGCGGGGCGCTCGCCCTGGCTGATGAGCTGCACGCACTCGCTGGCGGAGTCGGCGCGCTGGTCAAACTGGCCAGGCAGGAATTCGACGGCAAAGACGGCGCCATCGCTTGCGGGGAGCTCGTCGTAGGTCACATCGACCTGGGGCTCGCTAAAGACGGTCGGCACGCAGGAGCGGAAAAGCTCCTCGTCGATGCCCTCGACGTCGTAGCGGTTGATGATCCTCAGGGCCTCGATGCCCTTGATGCCGAGAATCTCGGTCAGCTCGCCCTTGAGCTGCTGAGCCTCGACGTCGAACCCGGGTTTCTTCTCCACGTAGATACGAGAGACCATTGGTTCCTGCCTTCCTGATCGGTTGGGCGTACGGTACGGTATGCGGCAGCGGTCGGTTTGCGGGGTCTGCCCTGCGGTCGCCTTGAGCCACATGTTTGTAAACCTCACTATGATACGACAGCTCGCGGCGCGTTGAGGACGGCGAGGGTGCTACAGTGATGCGCAAACAAGAGAAAGGCATCACATGGCATTCGTTTCACTCGCCATCATCGCGCTCGTGGCCTTTGCAAGCCCCTTCATCGCCTCGGCGATTCCCGGAAAACCCGTTCCCGAGACCGTCTTTTTGCTCGTGTTCGGTGCGGTGCTGGGACCCCATATGCTCGGCGTCATCCATGTAGATGCCGAGGTCTCGCTTGTGTCCGAGCTCGGCCTGGCCTTTTTGTTCCTGCTCGCCGGCTTTGAGATCGACCCCAAGAGCATCACGGGTGTCGAGGGGCGCTACGGCTTGGCGACGTGGGTCGTCACGTTTGGCATCGCCTGGCTTGCCGTGCGCTTTACGCCGTGGTTTTCGGTCAGTCATTTCGACGGTATCGCCGTGACGCTTGCCCTCACTTCGACGGCGCTCGGCACGCTCGTGCCCATCATGCGTGAGCGCTCGCTCACCGGCACGCGCGTGGGCGACTCGATTCTCGCGTATGGCACCTGGGGCGAGCTCGGTCCCGTGCTCGCCATGTCGGTGCTGCTGTCTGCCCGCACCGGCATCCAGACGCTTGTAATCCTTGGCTTGTTTGCGGTGGTTTGCGTGTTGCTGGCCGTGGTCCCAAGCCGCTCCAAGCGCGTCGGCAGCCGCTTCTTTGCGTTTGTCGAGGAACGCGCCGATACCACGTCGCAGACCTTCGTGCGCCTGACGGTGCTCATCCTGGTCACGCTCGTGGCATTCTCCGCCGTCTTTGACCTCGACATCGTGTTGGGTTCTTTTGCCGCCGGCTTTGTCCTGCGCTATATCATCCCCGAGGGCAACCATACGCTCGAGACTAAGCTCGACGGCCTGGCCTACGGCTTTTTGATTCCGGTGTTCTTTACCGTATCGGGCGCAAAGATCGACCTGACGGCCGTGGCGTCGCGCCCGGGCTTGCTCGCGGGCTTTATCGTGGCGTTGCTGATTATTCGCGCCGTGCCCATCCTCATCTCTATGGGCATTTGTCCTGCGACGCGCGATGTGTCGGCGTATGGCCGCATTACCGTGGCCCTGTACTGCACCACGGCGCTTCCGATCATCGTTGCCGTGACGAGCGTTGCCGTCAACGCGGGCGCGCTGTCGCAAGATATTGCGTCGGTCATGGTTGCCGCCGGTGCCATCACGGTGTTCTTGATGCCATTGCTCGCGCAGCTCTTCTACCGCGTGGTCGACGCCGCACCGGTCGCTGCCGTGGCAGAGGTTGCCGAGCATCCATCCGATGCGCTCGACATCCTGCGCGCCCATCACGATTTGGCGAGCCTGCTCGCACGCGAGCACGAGCTGCTGACCTCGCATGGACATGGGCGCGTATTTGAGGGCCTGCCTACGCTCGATACGATTGCTGAGCGTCTTTCCGCCGAGGCGGCTAGCGGCCACATCGATGCCCGCATCGTGGACGCGGCGCATCTTCTTGCCGATAAGACCTATGGTGATGAGGTTGACCCGTCCGAGCTGACTCCGCGTG
>USTC01000227.1 GCA_900557505.1 uncultured Collinsella sp. | reverse complement strand
AAGTACGCCCTGCCGATCGTACCGATCATCCTGGACGATGACGATCGCGCTGCCGTCGAGGCCAGCGGCGAGACCATCGATACCTTCCATGCCGAGACCGTCGACTGGGATTGCGCCCACGCTGCCGAGGGCACGCTCGTCCAGTCCGGCAAGTACACCGGCATGCGCGGCGGCAAGCACTCCGAGGGCGAGGCTGCGATCGTGGCCGATCTTGAGGCCATGGGCTGCGGCCGTCGCAAGGTCGAGTTCCGTCTGCGCGACTGGCTCATCAGCCGCCAGCGCTACTGGGGCAACCCCATCCCGGCCATCCACTGCGAGCACTGCGGCATCGTGCCCGTGCCCGAGGACCAGCTGCCGGTGACGCTGCCCGAGAACCTGGACCTGGGTGCCGGCGAGACCCTCGCCGAGTGCAAGGAGTTCTACGAGACCACCTGCCCGGTCTGCGGTCGCCCGGCCAAGCGTGAGACCGATACCATGGACACCTTCACCTGCTCCAGCTGGTATTACCTGCGCTATACCGATCCGCACAACACCGAGCTGCCCTTCTCCCGCGAGGCCGCCGATCGTTGGATGCCCGTCGATAACTACATCGGTGGCATCGAGCACGCCATTTTGCACCTGCTCTACAGCCGTTTCTTTACCAAGGCGTTGCGCGACCTGGGCCTGCTGAGCGTTGACGAGCCCTTCACCAACCTGCTGTGCCAGGGCATGGTCAAGGACGAGAACGGCGACACCATGTCCAAGTCCAAGGGCAACGTCGTGCCCCCGAGCTCGGTCATCGAGCCCTACGGCGCCGACACCATGCGTCTGGCGATCCTGTTTATCGCTCCGCCCGAGAAGGACTTCGACTGGGATCCCAAGGCCGTCGAGGGCGCTAACCGCTTCATTAAGCGCGCCTGGCGTATCGTGTGGCAGCTCGTCCAGTACGGCGACGCTAACGTGGCCTTTGACAAGTCCGCGCTCGATGAGGTTGCGATGAAGCTTTATCGCGAGCGTCACCGCACCATCGCCAAGTGCACCGAGGACTTTGACCGCGGCCAGTTCAACACCGCGATCTCGGCCGTCATGGAGCTCGTCAACGCGGCGAGCGCCTACCTCAACGCTACTGAGTGTGCATCGCGCGACAAGGCACTGTGCTACGGCGTGGCCAAGGACATCGTGAGCGTCCTTGCCCCCATCTGCCCGTTCTGGGCCGACGAGCTGTGGCACGAGGCACTCGGCTGTGAGGGCAATGCCTACACCGCCGCCTGGCCCGAGTTCGACCTGGCCGAGTCCATCGAGGACACGGTGCAGATCGTCGTACAGGTGCTCGGCAAGGTCCGTGGCCGCATCGACGTCGCCCGCGGCGCCTCCAACGAGGAGATGCAGGCTGCCGCCGAGGAAGCCGTTGCCAAGTGGCTTGAGGGCAAGACGGTCGTCAAGGCCATCTGCGTGCCTGGCAAGCTGGTCAACCTGGTGGTCAAGTAAGCGCTGCGCGCATAGCTGACATGAAAAAGCGAGGGACGATTCCGCGGGGAGTCGCCCCTCCCTTTGGTTATGGTTACGTGCGACGACACTCAATTATCCATTTCTTGTGGAGAACCTGTGCTCACGCTGACCTGCGGGTTTGTGTTGTGGTTGCACGTTTGTGCAGGTATTGGTATAGTTTGCTTGCAAATGAAGTTGTAATTGAAAGAAGTGGGGTTTCGGCCCCGCTTCTTTTTTGTATTGATGGAGGTGCCGCAATGGTCAAGACCAAGACCGAGCAGGCGATCATCGACGCGCTCGAGGCCGTTGCTCCCCAGCACGATGTCGACATCGTCGACGTTGAGCTCGTGGGTGCCACCAAGGCCCCCTGCGTGCGCGTGCGTATCGAGGGCGCCGAGGGTCAGAGCCTGTCGCTCAATGACGTCACGGCCAACACCAAATGGGTCGGCGATGTGATCGAGGAGCTCGACCCCATCTCTTCGAGCTATACGCTCGAGGTGTCGAGCCCGGGTATGGCGCGCCCGCTGCGCCGCCCGCGTGACTTTGCCCGCTTTGTGGGCGAGAACTGCGAGCTCACCTCTACCGCCACCGAGGGCCGTCGCAAGTACGCCGGCAAGATTGCCGCCGCCACCGAGACGAACGTGACCCTCGAGCTCGAGGACGGCGAGTCCGTCACCCTCGATTTCTCTGATGTTAAAAAGTGCAAGTTGAAGCCCACCTATGACTTCAAGCCCGCGAAGGAAGGAAAGTAAGATGGCAGCATCCGACATGATGTCCGCCCTGATGGAGCTTTGCCAGGAGAAGCACATCGACCAGCTCTACCTGATCGACCGCCTGGAGCAGTCGCTCGCCAAGAGCTATGCCGAGATCCTGCATCTTGAGTGGGGCGCCAAGGTGACCATCGACCGCACCACCGGCAAGATTTACGTCTACCGTCTGGAGCCGATCGACGATTCCATGGACGAGGAGGGCAACTTCACCGAGTTCGAGGAGATCGACGTCACTCCCAAGAACACGAGCCGCATCGCCGCCCAGCACGCCAAGGCCGAGATCAATGCCATCGTGCGCAACTCCGCCCGCGAGCAGATCTACGAGGAGTTCTCCGGCCGCATCGGTGACCTCATCAGCGGTACCGTGCTGCAGTCCACTCCCGACTTCACGATCGTCAAGATTCGCGAGGGCGTCGAGGCCGAGCTTCCGCACTTCGACCAGCGCCGTTACGAGAACGAGCGCA
>USTC01000226.1 GCA_900557505.1 uncultured Collinsella sp. | reverse complement strand
CGGTCATCACCCGCGCACTGGGCTCGGACCCCGCCATGTATGCCGACCACTTTACCCTGCACATCGAGGAAGGCGACCGCCTGATTCTGTGCTCCGACGGTCTTTCGAGCATGATTCCCGATAGCGATATCGAGAACATCGCTACGCAGTCCTCGAGCGCACAGATCTGTGTTGACAACTTGGTGGACGCGGCGCTCGCCGCCGGCGGCCACGACAATGTGACCGTGGTGGTGGTCGACCTGGTCGACGACGGCGTCATGCGCGAGGCAAAACGCGTCCGACGCCGCAATGTCACCATCGCCACCGTCTTGGCCCTTGTCTTTGTGCTGGTAGCAGGCATCTGGGCATACACGGGCGTCACCGGCTCCTATTACTTGGGAACCTACCACGGCAATGTCGCCGTCTGGCGCGGCCTGCCCGGCAAGACGCTCGGGGTCGAGCTCCACTGGCTCGAGAGCGAAACCAGCATCAAGCTGTCCGACCTGCCCGAAGACACGCAAAACCGCCTGAAGACAGGCATTCCGCAAACGAGTGTCGACGATGCGCAGGACACCATTTCCAAGTACCGCCATCAGATTGACGAGGAGCAGACCCGTCAGGTGATTGACGCGCAAACGATTCGCGACAACACCGATCAGGAATCCACCTCCGAGTCAGATTCCGAGAAAACCGCCGAACAGTCAGCCGAGGCCGAAGCCTCCGATAAGAATTAGAAAGGGAGTGCCGCTTATGAGTCGCCGCAACACCGAACTGCTCTTGCTCATCGCCTCGGCGTTCCCCGTCATCCTGCTCTATGCGATGTACGTGCTCACCGCGGGTGCCACGATTTCCTTTGAGACGCTCGCCGTGCCGATCGGCCTGTTCGCCGCCTTCGCCGCGGCGCATATCGCCGTGCGCATCCTGGCGCCCGGCGCCGACCCCGCCATCCTGCCCATCGTCTTCGTGCTCTCGGGCATCGGCATCACATTCGTGACGCGCCTGGCCCCCGACCTCGCCATCTCGCAGCTCATCATCTTGTTTGTCTCGGTGGCGCTCATGGTGGGAACGCTCGCGCTGGTCAAGAACCTCGACGTGGTCATGCGCTACAAGTACACCTTTGGCATTATCGGCATCATCCTGCTGATGCTGCCGATCTTTATCGGCACCACGATCTCGGGCTCCAAGCTGTGGATTCGCATCGCGGGCTTCACCATCCAGCCCGGCGAGTTCGCCAAGGTCTTCATCGTCTTGTTCCTGGCAGGCTATCTGGCCGAGAACCGCGAGCTGCTCTCCATCTCCAACCGCAAGATCCTGGGCCTCAAGATTCCACGCTTCCGCCTGCTGCTGCCGCTGTTTGCCGTGTGGGGCGTGTGCCTGCTCATCGTCGTCTTCGAACGCGACCTGGGCTCGGCCGTCCTGTTCTACACCATCTTTTTGCTGATGCTCTATGTTGCCACGGGACGCTTTTCGTACGTCATCATCGGCCTTGCGCTGCTGGCCGTTGGAGCCGTGGGCGCCTACAAGTTCCTGTCGCACGTGCAGGTGCGCTTTCAGGTCTGGGTCGATCCGTTTAAGGACGCCCAGGGCCAGGGCTACCAGATCGTACAGTCACTTTACTCGCTGGCTGACGGCGGCCTGGTTGGCGTCGGCATCGGCAACGGCATGGCAAACAACATCCCCGTCGTCGAGTCCGACTTTATCTTCTCGGCCATCGGCGAGGAAATGGGCCTTTTGGGCGGCGGCGCCGTGCTCATCCTGTTTATGCTTTTTGCCGTGCGCGGCCTCACCACGGCAGCCCGCGCCAAGTCCGACCTTGCTGCCTTTAGCGCGACCGGCCTTACGGCGGCCATCAGCTTCCAGGCATTCTTAATCGTTGGCGGCGTAACCCGCCTGATTCCGCTGACCGGCGTCACCCTGCCCTTTATGAGCCAGGGCGGTTCTTCGCTGCTGGCGAGCTTTATCATCGTCGCGCTGCTGCTGCGCGCCGGCGACGAGGCAACCGGACGCGAAGCCGAGCTCACCGGCACCGGCACCATGGCCGCCATCACCGATGCCCAGGTCGCATCAGCCGCCGCCCCGACCGGTACGCGTTTTGCCAACGTACCTTCCTACAGCCACGGCAACCACTCCGCGGGCTCTCGCATGCGTCGTCGCCTGCTCGACACGCCTGAATCCGGCGTGCTCGGCCGCGTGGCACTTGCCAACCGTCTGACTCGTGCCGTGTTTGCCTTTACGGCGCTGTTCGCCATCCTTATCGGCAACCTCACCTATGTCCAGGTCATCAAGGCGAAGGACTACCAGGACATGCCGACCAACAACCACACCATCGCCCGCTCCAAGTACATCCAGCGTGGCTCCATCATCACGTCCGACGGCGTGACACTAGCCGAGTCGCTGCAACAGGAGGACGGCACCTACGTACGCTCCTACCCCAACGGTAACCTGGCAGCGCACGTGGTTGGCTACGTGAGCCAGCAGTATGGCACCACCGCCATCGAGAGCGTCATGAACGATACGCTCACCGGCTCCAAGGATTACTCCAGCTGGAACAACGCCATCGCGTCGCTCGCGGGGCAGACCCAGCCGGGCAATACCGCCAAGCTCACCATCGACTCGCGCATCCAGACGGCTGCCGAGCAGGCGCTCAAGGGCTTTAAGGGCGCTGTGGTGGTCATGGATCCGCGCACCGGCGCGGTCCTTGCGTGCGCGAGCTCGCCCACCT
>USTC01000225.1 GCA_900557505.1 uncultured Collinsella sp. | reverse complement strand
TCGGAGCCATTGGCGCCGCCACTCACGGCTTTGGCATTCCCGACTACCTCGACGGCATCCGCGGGTCGCTTGGCGACTACACCTGGGATCAGCTGCAGGAGATTTCGCTTAAAATCAAGGCTGCAGAGACGCGTAATGAGGCGCGCGAGATCGCAAAGCGCTATCACCTGCTCGACGATGGCGGCCATATCCCCTATCCATGTACCAAGCGCGTCACGCTCACCAACGGGCTGGAGGTCGGCGCACAGCTTGTGGGCATCCGCCACGACGAGCTTCTGGACGGGACGGGCAAGGCCGGACTGACGTTTATGTTCGATGCCGGCATTGCCGAACGCGACGCCGCGGCCCAACCGCTGAGCGCCGGCTGGGCAGATTGCGAGCTGCGGGAATGGCTCGACAGCGACGGCCTTAAGCTGCTGCCCAACGAGCTGCGCGCACTCATCAAATCTGTCAAAAAGATCTCGAATAACGTTGGCGCCGCCAGAAGCGCATCGTGTCTGAGCGAGCTGCCCGCGACCCTTTGGCTTCCCGCCATGGTCGAGCTCTGCGGCAATCAGCCACCCGAGTCATTTACCGAGGACTTTCACTACCTGGCAGATATCTACAACGGCGAGGGCAAGGAGTATCAGCTCTTCCGCGAGCTCAAGGTAAGTCCGTATACCACGAACGAGATGTTGGTTCGCCAGTGGAAGGGCAAGGACGCCTGTTGGTGGGAACGAACGGCGAGCCCCGACACATCGGAGAGCGAAGGCACGCTCTACATGAACCGAGTGGGGCACGACGGCGACGTCTTTACGTACGCCACGCCTGCGAGCAAGCCCAACAAGCGGACCTGCGTGATTCCTGGATTCTGTATCTAGGGCTGCGGGCATTTTGCCGCGGCGGACCCCCAGCAATTGTCTCGATCTGTAACAGTTAGAACCCAAAAACCGGTCTAGATGTTACAGATCGAGATGTTAAGCAACCGCCGAATTGTTTATCTCAATCTGTAACAGTAACTCGGCAAAACTGGGGCCAGATGTTACAGATTGAGACGTTTGGCAGGGACGACCAACGATTGAGCGGCCACCCTCATCTGTATCGGAATGTCATGCATTTCTTTCCGTACTGGACACCCCCAGGGGGTATGGGTGTATAGTATCGGCAGGTTAACAATTCAAACACCGAACTACAGAAAGGAGAAGCCATGGCTCAAGATAAGTTTGACGTGGACGGCATGACGTGCGCCGCTTGCCAGGCGCACGTGGACCGCGCCGTGAGCAAGCTCGACGGCGTCCAAAGCGTCGCGGTCAACCTGCTCGCCGGTTCCATGATGGTCGACTACGACCCCGCGCAGGTCTCCCCCGACGATATCTGCACCGCTGTCGATCGCGCGGGTTACTCGGCCTCGCCCGTCAGTACGGGCACCGAAGCCGCCCCAAACGGCAGCGCGCAAGCCAGGTCCGGCGCCGCTCATATGGAGTCACCTACCAAAAAGCTGGAGGCCACCGCCTCCGCCATGCGCACCCGTCTCATCATCTCAATCATCTTTCTCATTCCGCTGTTCTACATAGGCATGGGACACATGCTCGTCTGGCCGCTGCCCAGCGTCTTCACCGACCACACCCACAGCATGACGCTCGCCCTCACCGAACTCGTCCTGCTCATCCCCATCGTCTACGTCAACGACGCGTACTTTATCAACGGCTTCAAGTCGCTCGTACACGGCGCGCCCACCATGGACGCTCTCATCGCCGTCGGCGCCACCGCGTCGATCGCCTGGTCGCTCTATGCCATGTTTATCATGGCCGACCAGCTGGCAACAGGTCAGGTGCACGAGGCCATGATGACGAGCATGGACAACCTGTATTTTGAGAGCGCCGGCACCATCCTGTCACTCGTCACCGTGGGCAAATACCTCGAGACGCGCAGCAAGTCCAAGACCGGCGGCGCTATCGAGGCGCTCATGGACTTGGCACCTAAGACCGCGACCGCCGTTGCCGACGACGGCACCGAGACCACTGTGGACGTCGACGCCATCCTTCCCGGCCAGGTGCTGCGTGTGCGCCCCGGCGAGTCTATCCCCGTCGACGGCGTGGTACTCGAGGGCAGCTCGGCCGTGGACGAGAGTGCGCTCACCGGCGAGTCCATCCCCGTGGAAAAGACCGCCGGCGACACCGTCAACGCCGCCACGGTCAACCGCACCGGATCGTTTACCTTCCGTGCCACGCGCGTGGGCGCCGACACGTCGCTCGCCAAAATCATCCAGCTCGTCGAGGACGCCAACGCCACCAAGGCGCCCATCGCCCGCATGGCCGATAGGGTCGCCGGCGTGTTTGTGCCCGTGGTGTTTGTGATCTCGGCCGTGACCTTTGTGGCGTGGATGGCGCTGACCGGCAGCGTGAACGAGGCGCTCACCTCCGCCGTGGCCGTGTTGGTGATCAGCTGCCCGTGCGCGCTGGGCCTGGCCACGCCCGTCGCCATCATGGTGGGCACCGGCAAGGGCGCCGAAATGGGCATTCTGTTTAAGAGCGCCGAGGCGCTGGAGAATCTGCGCAACGTGGGCACTGTGGTGCTCGATAAGACCGGCACCGTCACCCGCGGCAAGCCGGCCGTGACCGATATCGTGGTGGCCACGCGCGCTGACGGCTCGCCCGCCATGAGCGAAAAGGCGCTGCTCAAGTTGGCCGCCGCGCTGGAGCGCTCGAGCGAGCACCCACTGGCCGAGGCGATTATGGCAGAGTGCGAGACGCGCGGAAT
>USTC01000224.1 GCA_900557505.1 uncultured Collinsella sp. | reverse complement strand
CGAGCTCAACCTGGGTTATCGAAAGAGCCGCATCGCCGATGACGGCTTTATCGTGCTTTCGGCCACCTTCAATCTCGCCCCGGGCAACGCCGCGATGATCAAGGCCGACATGGACGACTACCGCCAGCGCCGCGAGGACAAGCAGCCGCTCGACATGCCGAGTGCCGGCTCCACTTTCAAGCGCCCCGAGGGTTACTTTGCCGGCAAACTCATCATGGATGCCGGCCTGCGAGGACACGCCGTTGGCGGCGCGCAGGTGAGCGAGAAGCACTGCGGCTTCATCGTCAACGCCGACCACGCCACCGCCGCCGATGTCGACGAACTCATCCGCCACATCCAGGCAACCGTCAAAGACCAATTCAACGTAGACCTAGAACCCGAAGTCCACCGAGTAGGCGAATTCCTTTAACAAAGAAGGCCCCGAAAGGGGCCTTCGCCATATTTATTCAGATAACCCAGTCCGGTGTGTCGCGCCCCGAACCCGAGAGGGCCGCGTGCCCGCCCGCAATATATTTGATTGATCGCGAGTTCCGCACGCAAAGAAGGCCACTTAATGTGGCCTTCGTCTTGCGCAGGACTGCCCGAGCAGGCAATCAAATATATTGCGGGCGGGCACGCGGCCTAGTCGGCTTTACGACAGCGCAATACCGCCAAGCCAGCCCCAACGCACGCCAGAGCCAGTACCATAAAAGCTAATGAACGAATCGAGCGACTTAGACGTAATGGCACCCTCGTTGCTCATAACGATGCCGCCGCCAACGTAGATACCCACATGACCGTAGATAAGGCCCGGAGCACCCGTGCCGCTGTGCGAGGAATCGGCCACGATCATGCCCACCTGCAGCGCCGAGCGGTCGGAGCTATAGCACCAGGCGTTAAACATGTCGCACGCATTGCCTCCAAAGTAGCCAACGCCGGCGTTACGGAAGACATTGGTGACCCACGCCGCGCACCAGTTCTGACCCGGCGAAGGCGTGGAGTAGCACGCGTTGACGACGGCCTGCTGTTTGCCCGAGCCGGCATTCTGTTGCGGGGTTCCGGGCGCATACGATCCGCCACCCGAGCTTGAGCCACCCGAGTAGGAATTGTTCTTGTTCGCGGCGGCAGCGGCAGCCTTCCTAGCAGCCTCCTCGGCCTGGGCGGCAGCGAGGATCTCGGAATCGCGCTGAGCCATGAGCTCCTTGACGTCGTCGGAAAGACCGTTCAGCACGGTCTGGACTTCTTGCTGCTTGGCCTGCATATCCTGCATCTGAGCCGTCTGCTGGTCCTTGAGTTTCTCCAGGTCGACCTTTTGTGCTTCGAGCTCGGTCTTCTGTGCGTCGAGCTCTTCCTGGATGGTCTGAATGTCCTCGATGGCGTCGCGGTCGCTCTTGTTGATCTTCTCAACGTAATGCGCGTTGGCGACGAGTTCCTCAAACGAGCCAGAGGCCAGCAGCAGCGACAGGATGTTCGTGCCGCCGGACTTGTAGCTGGCGGCCACGCGATCGGAAAGGTCGTTGCGTTTCTTCTTGAGCTCGGCCTTCTTTTCATCGATCTGGGCCTGCGTGTCGTCAATCTTGCCCTGGACATTCTCGATGTCGTTGAGGGTCTGGGCATTCTTGTTGGCCAGCGCCGCATACTCATTTGCGATGCTGTCGAGCTGGGCCTGAACCTCGTCGAGCTGGGCCTGGGCGGCATTCAGTTTATCGGTTGTTTCTTTGGAAGCCTCCGCCGCATGGGCGCGAGCGGGCAGGCCAAAAAGAACTGCCGCAGAAGCGGCGCCGAACAGGGCCTTGAGGGCAGTGCGGCGCGAGAGCTCCTGGGAAAGGATGGAATCGCTGTTTGGTGACATATGTACTCCGTTACATGTTTATTTATATGTCGCTCAACTCATACATATTAGCGTACATATGGCGCGTCCCAACGATTTCCACGAACGGCAGGAAACTACAAGGTCAGCGGCTCGTAAGCAAATGTCGAAGATCAGGTTATGCGTACGCAAGCTCTTCTATGAGTACGTTGGCACAATCCTCCGCTTTTCCTACAGCGCACGATTTGGGCGTCCCTGCCTGCGCTATACTCCCCTGAAGAAGTGTTCCTGATTCGATAGGAGACTACATGTCCAAAGCACTCGACCCCAAAGACACCTGTGTCCTCGTTACCGGTGGCGCCGGCTTTATCGGCTCGCACACCGTCGTTCAGCTGCTCGAGGGTGGCTACCAGGTCGTCATCGTCGATGATCTCTCCAACTCCAGCGCCGTCGCCGTCGACCGCGTCAAGACCATCGTGGGCGACGAGGCCGCCAAGAACCTCACCTTCTACGAGGCCAACGTGCTCGACCGCGATGCGATGAACAAGATCTTCGATACCCATCAGATCGACCGCGTCATCCACTTTGCCGGCTTTAAGGCCGTTGGCGAGTCGGTGAGCAAGCCCGTCGAGTACTACCACAACAACATCGAGAACACCCTGGTGCTCATCGACGTCATGCGCAACCATGGCTGCAAGTCCATCATCTTCTCGAGCTCCTCGACCGTCTACGGCGACCCGGACAACCCGCCCGTCACCGAGGAGGATCCTAAGAAGCCCGCGACCAACCCCTATGGTTGGACCAAGTGGATGATCGAGCAGATCCTTATGGACGTCCACACCGCCGACCCCGAGTGGGACGTCGTGCTGCTCCGTTACTTCAACCCCATTGGCGCTCATCCGTCGGGCCTGATCGGCGAGGACCCCAACGGCATCCCCAACAACCTGGTGCCTTATG